>JABSPG010000436.1 GCA_013214445.1 Ekhidna sp.
AGCTCTCACAAACTTGAAGGCACCAAACATATTCCCCAAGTCTGTAAGTGCCACGGCGGGCATTTCGTACTCCTTTGCTTTGGCGATGATTGCACCTACATCAGGTGTGGCTTGCAACACAGAGAATTGGGAGTGACCATGAAGGTGCGAAAAAGCACCCTTTATGTCCTCGGCTTTGACCTCTTCTGTTCCAATTTTTCCAGAAGATGCTTTTCTCTTGGTTGCAAAGTTGGCTGCATCAAGATCGGGCGCTTCATACTTAATTTCTGCAGGATTGGTTTCATCGATCGTAGGGATTATGGAACGTCGCAGACATTCAAAGAATGCTTTGGAAGTGGCATCCACATCGTATGCAGCATCATGAGCATCAGCAAAAGGTTCGCCAAAGAGCTTTTCGTATAGTTCGATGAGCTTCGGTGATTTGAGCCGACCACCAATACCACCAGAGAGTTGACAAAACTCTTTGGTATCAATCGCAGTGTCAATGTTTCGGGCACTTGCAAGGAGGTTTTCCTTTGATGTTCTGAGGTACTCGGCACCTATGATCTTGTTGTCAAACTCAATATTGTGTCCGACTAAGACTTCAGCTCGCTTCACATCTTCTGAGAAAATATCGAGCACTTCAGTCAGGTTTTTTCCTACTTCAAGTGCATGTTTGGTGGAAATGCCATGGATTTTTTCGGCATTGAATGGAATGGTGAACCCTTCAGGTTTGACGATGTGGTTTCCCGTTGATAATAATTTACCTGAGTGATCATGTAGTTGCCAAGCTACTTGAACCAGTCTTGGCCAGTTGTCTAAATCCTCAACCGGAGCTGATTTATTGTGAGGTAAACCAGTAGTCTCGGTATCAAAAATTAAGTACATAGGTGTGGTTTATATTCTTATCAAAGAAAGTCAAAGCAAATGACGATAAATAAGAAAAGCCCCGAAGAATCATGGCTGTGGATAACTTGTTGATATGTGGATAAGTGTTTAAAGTTTATCTATTACATGCTAAACAAGGCACTTAAACATTAGACAAATTTTACTCATCCTTGAGCGATTTGGCAGGATTAACTCTTGCCGCACTCCAGGATTGGTAGCTCATGGTTATCCAGGCAATTGCCAAAGCCAGCGCTCCTGCGATAAGAAAGACTGTCACATTCAAATTGGTTCGATTTTCAAAATCTTGTAACCATCTATCCATTAGGAAACCAGCAATCACTGATCCGACCACAAATGAGATGGTAACTAGTTTTAGGAATTCTTTTGATAGCAGCATGATGATGCTCATAATGGATGCACCCAGCACTTTTCTCACTCCGATTTCTTTTGTTCGTTGCTGTGCCGTAAAGGCAGCTAATCCATACAGACCTAAGCAGGCAATGAAAATGGCTAGAAACGCAAAGACTCCAAATATTTTCCCCAGCTTTTGTTCAGCCTCATACATGTCATTAAACTCTTGATCTAAAAAGCTGTATTCAAAAGGCTGTCCGGGTGCAAATTCTATCCATTTGTTTTCCAAGAATTTTATCGTTTCAGGGATTCCATTGCTATCAACCTTTAGACTAAGGAATCCTCTGCTCCGGCCTAACCTGAAAACCAGTGGCTCGATGCTGTTTTTTAGGCTTTGGTAATGAAAGTCTTTCACCACTCCAAGGACGGTATACGTGTCTACTGTCGGTTCTTCCTGTGATCCTCCATAAGTAGATATTTTTTTACCAACTGGTTCGTCGGTCCAACCTAGTCTTGCTGCTGCTGCTTCATTCAATATTACTGCAGAACTATCGCTCGAATCTTCAGAAAAATCTCGTCCTGTTTTGATCTGAATATCTAGTGTAGATAGATAGTCATGATCCACCCTAAACTCACTAAATACATAGCTTTCATCCTTTGAAGGGTTGCTACCCGGGAACCATAAATTGTTATTATTGCTACTTGGTACAGGCAAAAAACCGGACAAGGTACCTGCAGTGATCTTGGCGTAGTTGAGCACCTCATCTTTGTATGCTTCTGATTTGTCCCCCATCATCCATGGGTTATGGATGAGCAATACATGATCCTTAGAGAAACCAAGTTTCTTATTTTGGATGTAGGAAAGCTGCTGATATACGATCCCAGTACCGATGATCATAATGATACTTACACAGAACTGAAGTACAACGAGCGTACTTCTTAATCCCCCACCTTTCAATCCTAAGTTTAGTTTTCCTTTGAGCACTTCAACCGGTTTGAACTTAGACAGGAAGAAAGCAGGGTAGCTGCCTGCCAAGAAGCCTACGGTTACCAAAACGCTCGTCATGATTAGAAGGAATTTGACTGATAGCAAATGACCGAAGTTCATTGACTTATCCGCCAATCCATTGAATTGACCCAATAAGACGAATGAAAGAATGTATGCAATGATTATTGCCACGAAGGTGATCAAGAAGGCCTCTGTCAAAAACTGTTTCCTTAATTGACTTTTGTAAGCACCCATGGCTTTTCTAACGCCCACTTCTTTGGCTCTTCCAGCTGAACGAGCAGTGGATAGGTTCATAAAGTTGATACATGCTAGGATTAGAATGAATAAGGCAATTGCGGTGAATATTATCACATACTTTATGTCTCCGTTAGCCTCTAGCTCTCCTAGTTTATGTGATTCTAAGTGAATGTCTTTTAGCGGGAACAAGTAGAACCCTGCACTATTTCCCGCAGCTGCAAATTCTTCCATTGATGCTCCCATATACTGCTCTATTTCAGGTCCAATGTACTTTTGAATCAAATCGGGGAACTTGGCCTCAAGTTCTTCCGGATTTGAATCTTTTTTCAGCTTCAAATAGGTATTGAAATTAAAACTCATCCAGAATTGCTGATTAGCTTCTTCGGTAGTTTCCATACTTAGCATCATGTCAAAGTGGAAGTGAGAATTTGAAGGCATGTCCTCATAGACTCCCGTGACTTCCCAGTCCTCATCATTGTCGAGAACTACAATCTGACCGATGGGATCATCATCACCAAAGATTTTTTGAGCGGTCGATTCATTGATAACCAATGTATTTGGTCTTTCTAGACAAGTTTGAGGATCCCCACTGATCAATTTGTAATCCCAGAAGGTGAAAAAGTTCTTATCTGAGAATATGACGTCTTTTTGGTTGTAGGCGTTTGTCTCCTGTTTTCTCCTTACAGTCCAGTTTCCGGTACCCCTCATTCTTAAGGCTTCTTCTACTTCGGGGAACTCCTTGGGCATGGTAGGTCCTGCGGGGGCACTGGCCAGCGAGGTGATAAACTCTGATCCGTTCAGGTTACCGGTGAAATCCATTCGGTAGATTCGATCGGCATCCGCATGAAAATTATCATAGTTTAGTTCATCAACAACATATAGGGAAATCAACAGGAAGCACGTAAGTCCTGTTGAAAGCCCTAGAATGTTGATGGTAGAGTAGAATTTGTGTTTCAGAAGGTTCCTGAAAGCGACATTGATGTAGTTCTTTAGCATAGTATGTTGAGTTTTTGACCCTTAGGTCAGTGTAGTCCTTTTCTCTTAGTCCAGCGAGATTTTTTCGACACGGTCCCATGGTACGTATACGCGACCATCGTCTGTCTTCACAAGAATCCCCAGATTTTTCTCAGTCACATCCTGACCATCCTCAAGCGTCAGTTCATCACCGCTTGTTAGTCGTATTCTTGAAGCTCTATATCCTCTCCGGGTGATTTCTGAAATGTTTCGAAATGGAATGATGAACTTCACATCATCATTTTCTCCATTTAGTATTTCAAAAGTGTATTCTTCATCTAGATCGTAGATGATTTCTCCTGAGTGTCTGTCTCCATTGTCGACCTCTAGCGTGCCCCTGATCTTTTTTGGAGTTGCAAAATCGCTGTAAGCTGGGCCGCTGTTGGGAGCTTCTTTGAACGTTACTTTATCAAATTCATCCCACTCGATATCTACTCTACCCAAGCCTTTGACCGTAACGATAATGCCTT
>JABSPG010000437.1 GCA_013214445.1 Ekhidna sp.
CCAAATATGATAAGTTGCGAGCCTCGAACACCTTCTTCATCCACGTCGAAAAAGACCGAGAATGGGTTGTCTCTGCCTGTCAGGTTGTAGATGGAAAAGGACCAAAATGAATGAGCTAGTTTCTTGATTTTGTGATTCCCTTCCAAGTTCACTCCCAGGTCAAGTCTAAAGTAATTCGGGATTCTAAACTCATTCCGATCGGAGAAATGAAGGTTTTGTGTGTCTTTAAAATCAAAGATGGCCACTGGTAGAGTTACAGGCCTTCCTGAATTGAACGTAGCATTGAATGAGACGCTGAATCGATGGGTGACTTTGTAGTTTGATACTAGGTTTATGTTGTGTGGTTTGTCATAGTTTGTTGGAAAGAAAGCTCCTTGGTTTACAGTTTCTTCAGCAAAAATTCCACTGTGTTTGATAAATGACCGAGCGTAGGCATAATTGAACCAACCATTCAGTTTTCCCTTTTTGTTCAATGAAAACTCAATTCCATATGATTTTCCCGGTCCTTGCAAGGTGACTTGCTCCACATTTTCCTTCAACAAGAAGTTTGCATTTGTTTTAAAATCTACAAGGTTCTGAAACCGCTTGTAGTATGTCTCCACCGAAACTTCCACCTTTCCATTTGAGAGGTTCTGATAGTAACCAAGCGACAGCTGATCTCCAACCTGTGGACGTAAATGTGTATCTGAAAGCTTCCAAGTATCAGTAGGGGATAGAGCTGCAGAATTGCTAAGAACATGAATGTACTGTCTGGTACGATTGATAGCCATTTTTAAGCTCTGGCTATTGTTGAATGCATATCGACCCGAAATCCGCCATTCTAGCCCTTGGTAGGTTTGGATAATTTCTCCAGCTCCATAAGAAGTGGAGTCAATGACTGTGTTGCTATTTCTTGGTAATCCGGGCTCATATTGCAAAATGTCAGCAGAACCTAAGGCATGGTACAGGGTGTACCTGAGACCTCCAGAATAGGAGATCTTATCAGTGACTTTGTAGTTGTCAGAGATGTATAAGGCGTGTTCTATGCCTTGCTCTCGGCTAAGAATTTCATCAATTACAGTCGACTGTTCTCCTAACGATTTTTTTGATCCGGGATTTACTTTGTAGAATTTGCTTTGTAAGCCAAACCCTAATTCATGATCGTCATTTGCATAATACGCAAAGTCAGCATTTGCCCAGTATTCCGTAGTGCCAAAATCCTGACTGAATGCGCTGCTTGTAGTTTCGTCGTTTGTTAGATCATACCCGTAGTGTGCAGCTCCCGCTGAGAATCTGGCATCTAGTTTGGGAGAGAAGATACGATTCCATTTTAAGCTTGCATTTTTGTTTTGAAATGAGAATTGTGAGAGTGAAAACAAGGTGTCTGAGCGTAGTTTAAAGTCATCTCCGCTCACATACGATGAAAAAGTCAGAGAATTTCTCTCATTTACAACATGATCCACTCTTAACAAGAAATCAAAAAACGATACTTCGTTTTCGCTGAAAGCAGCGTTTCTAACATTTCTTAGTAGCCAGTCGGAGTAAGTAGCTCTTCCACTGATTAGTATATCTGTTTTGTCCTTTACTAAAGGTAGCTCCAGTGTGAGTTTAGAAGTCACAGGACTAATTCCAGCTTTCCCTTCAATTTTTTCGGAATCAGCCTTCTTTGATGTGATATCAAAAATGGACGATAAGCGACCTCCGAAGGAAGCAGGAATGCTACTCTTATACAGTTGCATATCTGAGATTGCATCGGAGTTGAACACCGAGAAAAAACCAAAGAAGTGGTTGGGGTTATAGACAGGAGACCCATTGATTAGTATGAGATTTTGATCCGCTTTGCCACCTCTTACATTAAAGCCTGAAGCGCCTTCACCCAAGGTTTGAACTCCGGATTTGGTGGTGGCAATTTTTAGGATGTCTTCTTCTCCAAGGACAAGAGGTACGGTTTTTACTTCTTCTACAACTATTCGATCAATCCCGGCTTGAACACCAAGTACATTTTTATCTCTCTCGGAAGAGATAGATACCTCGTCAAGAAGAATAACATCTTCCTCCATGTCTATATTCAAATTGCCGCTTGACAAGACTATGACATTCCTTGTGGTACTTTTCATTCCTTGCGAACGAACCAGCAGCTGATTTTTCCCATACGGTACGTTTAGGTTGAAAAATCCATTGTCATCTGTTAAAGCATGCCTTTTTCCATCTCCAATGTATACAAGTGCGCCTACTTGGGGTTCTTTTGAATTTCTATTTTTCACATAATCCGCTACGGTAGGTGTAGTCTCCTTCTTTATGCTATTCCGTCTTCCAATTTCAATGACCTTCTTCTCAAAATCTTCACTTTCTCCATTGGGGGTGGCATAATCTCTTGTGAAGATTAATCCCTTTTCTACGCTGGGAGATGTGTCGATAATTGCTTCTGACAGATGCCGGCTTGAATTATTTATACCTCGACAACCGCGTAATACTAACCGGAGAATCAATTGTGATTACCGATTTACCATTCGCCAGACAAGAACCTTCAGACACAATTGTAAAGCTTCTGTCAAGGGTGTCTGATCAAAGGAGATATCCACTTTCAATGTCTCAATCCAGTTTTTCTGATAGAAGAATGGGACTTGCGCTTGATTACCAATATCTTCAAATACTTGCGCTAATGGTGCATATATATATTGACCAGAAATTAGTTTTTGAGCTCCAACCTGATTGGATTGCGACCGTACTTTGGTTGCCAATAAGGATAAGCAGATGAAGATAAAAACCTTATTTCTATTCATCTGAAATCAGCCTTTGCGTTTCAGAGAACAGAAAAATGAGATTTCGATCATTGACCTCTCGCGGTTTTAGGGCTCTAATCTTTTTATCCTTCAACCTTCGTTTTAGTTGAGCCTTATACTTTTTGAAAGAACTGAAAAAGGAACTTCTGTTCCTGAATCGTTTATACTCTTGAAATGCCAGAATGTAATATTTATCATCTTGCAAATAGTTCACCGTTTCAGTAGTCTCTAAAGACTTTTGTCTCTTCACAATCAGAGAGATGTTATTTCCCGCAAAAAGCTCTTCAAAGAATCCAGGATCTGAATCTAGGATGCCTTTGGGATGGTAGCGAAAGGTACCATCATGAAGTTCGAAAGATGATATCTGACTTTGTTCTAGTACTGCCGGAGCATTTAGCGCAGCACTAACAGGATAATTTATCAAGAGAATATCTGTGTCTAAGTCATAAAGTATTGGGAGGCTATCATAGGTGTGACCTTTGAAAGTGATTCTGCTAGGTGTCCAAAACTTAGATCGATAGAATTGATGAGTAGACGAGGTTTGGCGTGCCACATCAATATACTTCCCCAGAAAAGGGTAGGAGCCTGATTTGTTTGCCTCTCGATTGTACCATTCCCTTGTTTCTTTCAAAAGATCTAGATCTGAAATAGCAACCTGCCCCCAAACTTGAGTGAGAATCGTAAAAATGAATATGTAAAGGGGCAATTCGAATTTCATCAATCTGGGTGAAAATTCGTCCTAATTAGTCGTCAATAACTTCACCATCTCACTACCCGCAAGTAAGAAAGCCCCGGTACCGTATACTTCCCAGCTATCCTCGCTAAAGTTCTTTCTTGGATCTTGGCCAATGGGCTGAGCCCATCCCACTTTTCCATTTTTTTGAACCACTTGGTAAAGAGAAGTCCAAGCTTTTCGAACAGGTCCTTCAAATTCTTTCTTATCCAATAGCCCATTGTTGATACCCCAAGCTAAAGCATAGGTGTAGAACCCTGACCCACTGGTCTCACCACCGGGATAAGAATCAGGATCTAACAGACTTGCTCTCCAAAGACCGTCCTGTTGCTGGATTGACACAATTTTTTTTGCCATCTTTCTCAGTAGGTCTTCATACATGCCTCTTTCGGGATAATCAGCAGGTAGTTCCTTCAGCACTCTCACGATTCCGCCCATGACCCATCCGTTTC
>JABSPG010000438.1 GCA_013214445.1 Ekhidna sp.
GAACAATATAAGCTATGTCCCCCTCGATCTATGGGTCTCTCCATTGTTCCGAGATAAATTGAGATTCTTCGATCTGAAGCTACCTGGCATATCTCTTCTAAATCTCCATCTTCGATACAAATGGCTTGATCTAAGTAGTGTGCATGTATTTCTTTTTGTTTTTTGGAATTGAAAGCGGCTCCATTCAATTTATCAAGCCAAAATGGATAGCCAGGTAGTAGTGCTTCGCCAAAGACTACCAGTTTTGCTTCTTGCGTGGCTGCTGAAGAGACATAGTTAATTATTTTTTCTGTAGTCCGCTTCCGGTTAAGCCAAATAGGAGCGATCTGAGCAAGTCCGACTGTTAGTGTATCCAATTAAGAATAAAGTCTAGTTACGAATAATTTCAAATGAGTGCATTTGCTCAGCACTCAATGATGCTGCCATACTGCAGTACTTTGTTGTGGCTAGATCCACAATCCTCTCTGCTTCCTCGTTAGTGAGGTCTGGCGAGTAAATGATATACTTTAGGTGAATCTTAACAAATCCTTTGGGATGTTCTTCTCTTCTTTCACCACTGATTTCAGCCTTAAGATCTACAAAGGTTTTTCTTCGTTTTTTTATCATGGAAACGATCTCTACAGCTGCGCAGGCTCCCAGACCTGAAAGCAACAATTCAGTAGGTGATTGATGCTCCTTTTCTGATGCTGAGCGCATGTCTATCTCCACTTTGTTTTCATTTTCGTTCACAGAAATGAATTCTTCATCTCCCTTGTAGCTCAGGTTAATCTTCATTCTTTTTTTGTTATTTAATTCTTAACATCTCCATAATCCCGAATAACTGACTGGAATTTAACTTTGAAAGCAATCATTCAAAAGTATGCAATTATTCAAAGGACTATCAGGTAAATTTCTGATACCCTATGCATTAGGGCTTGTGTTCGGTATATGGACCTATTCTACGATTAGCAACATTCAAGACTATCAAAAAGTGTCAGCAATGCTTTTTGACTATAAGGTCATGTTATTAGAGCTACGTAAACATGAAAAGGATTTTATCTCGAGAGAATATAAGAATCCCGTTTTCCTTAGTAATGGAGAAAGCCGCTACTTGAGTGATTTCAATGCAACATCAGAAAAGATTGATAGCTTGACGAGCTATTTATCTAGGCATGATTTCTTTGATAAAACGGAAAGAGATAGTGTGGTAACGTACTTCAGTAGCTATCGAAGTTCATTCTTAGAGCTTACTAAGCTGCTTCGAAAAAAAGGTTTTAAAGACTGGGGCTTAATTGGGAAACTTAGAGAAAAAATCCATGCCATCGAAAGTTCAGATATTCAATATGATAAGTCTTTTATGCTAATGCTTCGCCGGCATGAAAAAGATTTTTTTCTTAGAAGTGATAAGAAGTATTTGGAGAAATTTGAGGCTAGCGTAATTGATTTCGAACGACATTTAACATCTTCTTTAAGAACAGGATCTGAAAAAGAGTATTTGATCTCAGAGCTTAACGACTACAGAGCCTATTTCAGATCGGTAGTTAGTCTTTCTGAAAAGATTGGATTATCGGAAGATACTGGAGTACATGGAGAGTTAAGGTCAGCTGTACATCAATTAGCACCTTATGTTGATGGTCTTTTGCTCAAGGTAGATGAGGAATTGAAGTATCGAGTAAAGCTCAATCTACTGATCTTAGGAATTCTGTTTTTCTTCATATTTATTGCTGGAGTTGTGATTCTGTTTGTGCATCTAAGGAAAATCACTCGAAACATTCAATTGGTGAAGAAAAATGCGCTGATTTTATCGGAAGGGGGATTTCCGGAGATAGTTAAAGTGAACAGTGGAGACGAACTTGGACAAGCTCATGAATCACTAAATACATTGACTGAAGGCCTGAGATCAAAGGCTAAATTCGCTGAAAAAGTAGGTAAAGGGAAATTGGATGCGTCTTTTGAAACCTTAAGTGATCACGATATTCTTGGTCAGTCTTTACTTGAGATGAGGGATAATCTAAAAAAGGCGATCAGGGAGACAAATGCAGTAATTGATCGGGCGGGAGTAAAAGGAGACTTGGAAGCTCGAATGGATATTCAAGGAAAGAAGGGGGTTTGGAAAGATTTGACAGATTCAATTAATCATCTCTTGTTTTCTATATCCACTCCACTCATTACTCTGAATCGAATTCTGAACGAAGTATCAAAGGGGAATCTTACCGCGAGATATACAAGTCATGCAGAGGGAGATATTGGAGCATTAGCTCAAAACTTGAATCTTGCATTGGATAATCTATCTGGTCTTCTGACAGATATTTCGTCATCCGCTAATAGTATTGAAAATCATTCGTCAGAGATGTTGGAAGCAGGGAAAGAGATGGGGGTGAATACTGGGGAAATTGCATCAGCTATTTCTCAGATTTCTTCAGGAGCCCAGACTCAAGTGCACAGGGTAGACCAAGCATCTTCTCTCATTGAAAATATATCTACTTCTGCGAAAGAGATGGGTGAGCGATCGAGTCTTATCGTAGCAGCTGCAGAGGGAGGGGTGGATAGCAGTAAGAAGGGAGCTCGAATGATTGATGAAATGAAATCGGCAATTGAAGGGATACAGACTTATTCTTCAAAAACCAATGAATCTATTGATGTTTTAGCTGAAAGATCTCATGAAATAAGTAGGGTGCTTTCCGTAATAAATGAAATCTCAAATCAAACCAATCTATTGGCATTAAATGCGGCAATCGAAGCTGCCCAAGCAGGGGATGCCGGCAGAGGTTTTGCTGTGGTGGCTGAGGAGATAAGAAAGCTTGCTGACAGCACTAAGACTTCAGTCCTAGATATTGAAACGTTGGTAGATAGTGTTAATAAAGATACTGGACAGGCTAGTTCGAATATGGAATCTATGAAGGGTCTGGTGACAAAAGGGGTTGAGATCTCACAGGAAACTTCAAGTATTTTTGAAAGAATAACGAAATCAACGGACGATACGCTGACGCTTGCTAAGAAAATTGAGATAGATGCAAGTAGGCAGGCTCAGGATATTGATCAGACTGTTAAGCATACAGAAAGCATAGTTGTCATTGCCGAGCAGACGGCAGCAGGAACAGAAGAATCAGCTTCTTCATCTTCTCAGCTCTCTACTGGAATGAATAGCTACATAGAGAGGTCTACAATGCTTACGAACATTGCCGATTCTCTGCTGCAAGGAATAGGCCAGTTTCAATTAAAGAAGGAAGAAGGTGAATCTCTGGAGGAAGAAAAGATAGAAAATTGATACGGGATGGATGTTTGATTTTAGTAGCGGAATCAAGAAGCATCCTTGTTACTTCCGATTGTTGTATTCCTTGATCAACTGATTTAAACGCTTGAAATCTAGGGTTCCATCTGCCTCTTTGAGGTGATGCATGATGGCTAGCCCTTTTGGCAGTTGGCTATCTACATTCTTTACTTTGCTAACTATATGAATAAGTGAGCGTTGCTTTCCTGGAGTTAGTTTATGGAATTTTCTGCTTCCCTCTACGTCTTGATCCAGCAATACTTCAAAAGATTCAGGTATTGGTATGCCATACTTTGAAGACTCTTTTTCAATTAGGATTTGCACCTTATCGCCTTCTTCAAGTCCATTTCGTCTCATAAAGTCTTTTTTGATGTAGATAGTATAGATTTCCCCTTTTGGCATGAGAGCTCCGGGTATCGGAGGTTCATCACCTATGGTACATTTAATTCGTCTATCATTTCCGACGATGAATGGATGACCGATTTCATTTGGGATTTCAAGATAGTAACTCCAAGCATCTGACTCGAACTTCAAGATTCGCGAGTAGAATTTAACTGGATTCACTTTTTCCACTTCATTTTTTTTGAATCAAAGGCAATTTGATCGTAGCGGTAGTTCCTTTTCCCCATTCGGAGCTGTAAGAAAGTGAACCACCATGTTCATGAATAATGGCGTATGTGATAG
>JABSPG010000439.1 GCA_013214445.1 Ekhidna sp.
TGCTAAGTGCGCAATGTACAGATGCCAGAATCAACAAAGTTACGCCTGCACTTTTCAGAGATTTTCCAACTCCGGAGCATATGGCAGCAAGTCACTTTGATGAGTTGTTTCCGTACATTAGAAGTGTATCTTACCCAAACAACAAAACAAAGCACCTACTCGCTTTGAGTAAGCGATTGGTTGAAGAGTTTAATTCAGAAATACCAACTACTATAAAGGAGCTCACCTCGCTCCAAGGTGTAGGAAGGAAAACCGCAAACGTGATCGTTTCAGTCCTATTCAATCAGCCCGCAATGGCTGTAGATACGCATGTGTTCCGTGTATCAAAGAGGTTAGGGCTAGTTACTCAAACTGCAAAAACACCATTAGAGGTAGAAAAACAATTAGTCAGGCATATTCCAGATGAGTATATCGCGAGAGCTCACCATTGGCTCATTTTGCATGGCAGATATGTGTGTTTGGCAAGATCACCCAAATGCGAAAAATGTGAGATTACTCACTTCTGCAAATACTACGAGAAGAATTACGGGATCAAATAATATCAGAAAATCCAATTAAACCATTTTTTGTAACTTTGATAACTACTTTTCTAATTGATAATCAGTTGAAATGAGTAATCACCGTAAGATCGTTCTTACATGCTGCCTATTATTCCTTAGTCTCACCACCTCATCACAATGCTGGAACGCTCGAGATGAAGCGGTAAAGCAAGTATCTGAGTACTACCAAAACTCAAACTTTGATTTGATAAGTACCAAGCTATCGGAGTGGGCTTCCGAGTGCGAAATGAACGAAGAGCTATTTAGACTTTCAATTTTGAATGCCGTGCAACATGGGAAGCCGATCGATTCGTTACTTAATGAAAATACCATAGGCTTCTTAAGGTCTTATGAAACCCAAAAGAAGGAATCGCTACTTCCCCATTTTCATTCACCTTCATTTGCTAGCCTGAGCAAATCAGATGAATTACTTAGCCTCACCCAAGCGTGGGCACAAAAATTGAAAACGGAAGACGATTTAACAGATATAATACTAAGTCTTTATTCTGGGAAAGATGCGAGCACTACTTGGAAGATTTTCTTCGACTCGGCTTTTCCACATCGAGAAACTCAAGAATCATTCAATAGACTAGTATCAGAATCTGGCCCTGAGTCTTTTCTGTCTATTGCCTTAGGCGGTTTTTATCATCTTAATTCACAAACTCCAGCACCACAACTAGGGTTTTCACTGGACAACTTTAAGCACGATAACTATCGAGGTTTCGGTAGTTATGTGAGACTTGGCTCGAAAGCAGAATTGGAGTTAGAATTTAAGGAAGCCCAGGACAAGATTGCTTCTAATAGTATTCACTTTTTCTATAATCACGGGAAACGATTCAAGACATCAAATGTCAATTATCTATTATTTGGAACAGCAGCTAACACGCTGTTTATCTCTGAATACACAGACCTTGAGGTAAGGAAAAGGATGGTAGCTGCTTTTCACCTTGGGGTTGGGGGCGGAATGTACTTTGCGAAGAAGAGACCTAATAAGATTGGAGTTGAAATAAGATACCTACCGATCAATCTTGTCACTAACAAAGATGTGGATATGAATGTCACCTCTCTTTCCATCAACCTGAAATATATGATTCTAGATTCTAGAGTTGCCAGGGAATTCCTAGGGCCAATAGGATACTACAAAAGATGAGCAAGGCAACCCCTTTGCTGAAGGGCGAATAATAGGCTTTTTTCTACCCATTGACGACATCCAAATCCTTTTCTTCGAAATTGGATTCATTTATTCATAATAAGAAAGCATCTTTACGATCGTGAAGATTCTCTACGTTCACCAATACTTCAAAACCCCGAAAGAAGGAGGCTCTATACGTTCGTACTACCTAGCAAAAGGACTAGTAGCTGCAGGTCATCAGGTAACGATGATCACCACACATAATGGCTCTTACCAGGTAAAAAACTGCGACGGCATAGAAGTTCATTACTTGCCAGTCCCATACGATAACAGTTTTGGGTTCCTCCAGCGAATATGGGCCTTTTGGTCATTTGTTCGACAAGCGAAAAAGGAAGCATTGAAGCTCTCTAAACATGATCTAGCATACGTAATGACGACCCCACTCACTACAGGTTTTATTGCAACGTATCTGAAAAAGGAATTGAACTTGCCTTACTACTTTGAGGTAGGTGACTTGTGGCCAGAAGCCCCTATTCAAATAGGTGCAATCAAAAATAAGTGGCTTAAGAAATGGTTATACTCCCTGGAAAAGAGGTTTTATTTCGAAGCTGAGAAAGTGATTGCACTATCTCCTGCCATTAGAAATTACATTGAGAAAGTCAGTCCTAACACAAAAGTGTACGTGATTCCAAACATGGCTGACTGTTCATTTTTTGAAGCTGAATATAGCATTGGAGATTTCAGTGAAAACAATCAATTCCAAATCACCTATTGTGGAGCATTGGGAAAGGCCAATCACTTAGAATTCTTTATCGAGGCTGCACAAAAATCTAAAGAGGCTCAGCTACCCATTCATTTCAATGTTATCGGATATGGTTCGGAGATGAAGAGGCTAAAGTCGATGGCAAAAAGGTTGAAGAACCTCTCTTTTTATCCACATTCAGGAAAGAAGTGTGTGAAGAGGTTGCTTTCAAAAAGCGATGCTGTGTATGTCTCTTTTAAAGACATCAAGGTCTTGGGAACTGGTAGTCCCAATAAGTTTTTTGACTCTTTAGCAGCAGGTAAGCTAACTGTTATCAACTTTGACGGATGGATCAAAAATCTTGTGGAAAAGAACAAATGTGGATTCTACCATGATCCTTTAAGTCCTGAATCATTCGTTCGAAAGATTAAGGTGTTTTTGGAGTCACCTGAGCTACTTGCAAAATATCAACGCAATGGTAGAAAGCTAGCCGAACTATACTACGACAAAGACATTCAGATCACCAAACTTTTAAAGATCCTAAACAATCAGTACAAGTTTGAAGTGACCGACTCAGAAGTCTATATCCTGACTGCATAGGTAATTATTACTCATTGCTCTTCTCAATGAAGAAGTTGTAGGTATAGCTTAATGCCAGAACAAAAAGTCCGGACACCACGCCCATAATAACATTCACAATAGGCCCTGCCGAAAGTGCCATTCTGATCAGCACAGTGGCAAATGCAAAGGAGGAGTATCTGAAGATGTTAAAATACCTTGAGGTATATCTCATGGAATAGAGAAGTATTAGAATATCAGTAAAGATCAGAAACAGATAAAAGGTGGGAATCGAAGGCTGATAGCTTTTTGTGATAGCAATCTGCCATAAATCATAAACTCCAAGAGTCACAAAAACGATAAATATCCCGACTGCCAAGATTTGCTTAAAAACCACAAAGTTCTTTTGCTCTCGATCTGTATCCGTGATGCGCTCATGTCTCTGTGCTCTGTAGTAAAATCCAATGATTGCAAAAATGATGAGTGCACCAAAGGCATCTGAAAACATGTGGTAAAATGCAGGATTTCCTAAGTCATCCCACTCTACAATTCCCTGGAACGCTCCGAACTCCTTGAATGCGGCGCGGAGTAGAATAATGGAAAAAATTTCAAATTGCTTGCCTAGTGAATCCGCCACAGATTTTGGGAGAACGAATATCAGACCAAATACCTCAAAAACAAGCAGGATAGAAAATGAGATATCAATGGAAATGAAAAAGGAGATCTGGCTTTTTAGAATACCAAAATATGATAATACAGCCAGACCCAATCCAACCATAAATCCTAGAATCAACAGCCGGCTAAGTAGGCTAGTTGTCGCTCTTTCATGCCATAAGTGTTCGGCTTTTTCAAACCATGCAGAGAACTGCCCCATGCTACATCAACTCGAAAAGAATATATAAACCATAGCCAATGCAAAGGACACTAGAAAGTACCGTCATTCCATTTTGGAATCGATCAAT
>JABSPG010000044.1:0-3624 GCA_013214445.1 Ekhidna sp.
CATCAAACAAGAAGTGATGCTTGGAGATGCCAATGCTGAATATGTAAATATTCTAGGCGGACTCAACGCTGATGATCGGGTCTACCTCTCGAGTGTTCGTGGCATGGAAAAAGATGAAGTGAACCTACTCCCTGAGATGAATGGGAAGAGAAGAGAGAAAGAGGCTGAAGAACCAGAACCGCTTCAACCGGAAAGTCCTAGAGGAAGGGGACAATGGCAAGGAAGACGATAAGTCATGGATAGAGATAGAGTACTTGCAAACCTTGGCATAGCCATTGAAGCTGTGCTTGCGAATAGAGTCCGTTCAGTCCTCACAGCTTTGGGTATCATCTTTGGAGTGGCTGCTGTGATTGCCATGCTTGCTATAGGCAATGGTGCTCAGCAAGAAATACTGGAGCAAATCAAACTGGTTGGTGTAAACAACATCATCATTGAGCCGATCATTGAGCAAACAGAAGAGAATCTCGCCGAAGAGGATTCTGATGCCAAGGAAAAGAAGAAGTTTTCTCCAGGACTCACGCTGGCTGACAAGGAGTCGATCATCAAAACCATCCCTGGTATTCAAAAGGTAAGTCCAGAGATCTTACTGGAGACGTACATTATCAAAAACGGAATAAGAAGATCTGCAAAACTGGTGGGTGTAGAGCCCTCCTATTTTGACATATTCAATTTTGAGCTGGCAGAAGGAAAGATGTTCAACCGAATTCAGCTCGAAAAAGGTGAAGCTGTCTGTATCATCGGGAAATCGATCAAAGCCAAGTTTTTTCCTTCAGAGAATCCCATCGGCAAAATGATCAAATGTGGATCCAATTGGCTAAAGGTAATCGGTGTGCTTGACGAACGGTTCATCAGCGAAAGCAGTATCAATAAGCTTGGCATCAGGGATTATAACATGGATGTGTATACCCCACTGCAGACGGTTCTTGTCAGGTACAAGAACAGAGCGATGCTCACAGAAGAGATGATACGGGGAGCCAATAAAGGTTCTTCAGGGATGTTCTTTTTCGGTGGCGGTGGCTCCTCAGAAGAGGAAGAGCCTCAACAAGCAGTCAATTATCACCAGCTTGATCGATTGGTGGTTCAGGTAGCAGAGACCGAAAAACTCAATCCTACCGCTGATGTTATTGTGCGAATGCTGGAAAGAAAACACAACGAAGTAGTGGATTATGAGATCGAAATCCCAGAGCTTTTGCTAAAGCAGCAACAACGTACCAATGACATTTTCAGCTATGTGTTAGGTGCAATTGCCGGCATTTCGCTCATTGTAGGCGGTATTGGGATTATGAACATTATGCTGGCCTCTGTTCTGGAACGAATAAAGGAAATCGGTTTAAGGCTCTCCATTGGTGCAAAGAAGAACGATATAGTAAATCAGTTCATGTTTGAGTCCATGATGATCAGTGTGAGTGGCGGGTTTATCGGTATTGTGTTAGGAGTATTTATGGCCCTGGCAGTGAGCAAATTTGCGGATATCCCTACCGTAATTTCATTTGGCTCCATTCTCATTTCATTTGGTGTAGCAACAGCCATTGGTTTAGTATTCGGGATTGCTCCTGCTAGAAAAGCAGCACTACAAGATCCAATTACCTCACTTAGATATGAATAAAACGCTACTTTTCTGTACCCTGATATGCATTTCATTTTTTGCAAGTGCGCAGGTACAATACTCTTTGGATAACATCATAACGCTGGCACAAGGTCAGTCACCTTTAGCCAAGCAAGCCGAAACAAGAAAGGAAAACCGTTTTTGGCAGTACCGACTGTTTCGATCAAACTACAATCCACAGCTTGCCCTGAGCGGAAATTTACCAGCATACAGCAACCAGTTTATTCCTGTAATTCAAGAAGATGGCTCTACTGCATTCAGACCCGTGGAACAAACAAACTCTTCCTTGAATCTGGGCCTGTTTCAAGAAATTGCACCTACAGGTGGAAACATTTCTGTAAACACAAGAGCTAGCCAATTTCAGGATTTAGTGATTGACGATACCCGGTGGAGAAGTACCATAGTGGATCTGACGCTTAACCAGCCATTGTTCGCCTTTAATCGGTTGAAATGGGATCGTAAGACTGAACCTATTCGGTATGAAGAATCGAAGCGGAGCTATGTTGAAGAGATGGAGTTTGTATCAAGAAGTGCTGTCCAGCGTTTCTTTGATTATTTGGATGCGCAAGTAAACTACCAAATTGCACATTTTAACCTCGCCAATAACGACACAATCTACAACATCGAGCAAGGTAGGTACAACATTGGAACAGCATCTGAAGACAAGCTTCTGCAAGTGGAACTCCAGCTACTACGATCCAAACAAGACTTAGCGCAAGCTCAGCTAGATCTACAAACATCCAGATTAGCGTTGCGGACTTTCATAGGACTTAACGAAGAACAGAATTTTGATCTGTCTTTGCCTGAAGAAATCCCTGTCTTTCCCGTTGAGGAAAAAATTGCCTTGCAGTACGCCAAGGACAATCGTTCCGACTTTATCGCATTTGAGAGACGTAGGCTTGAAGCCGATGCACAGGTGGCACAGGCAAAAGGCGAGCGCTTCCAAATGAACCTCAATGCCTCTTTTGGATTGAACAGCGCCGCACCTACTTTTGACCAATCCTACCAAGATGCTCAAAGCCAACAGTTTGCAAACCTGACGCTGAATATTCCAATCGTAAACTGGGGTAGAAATGAAGCCAGAATGAAAACAGCATTGGCCAATAAGCAACTGACAGACTATGTCATTGCTCAGGAGGAGCAAAACTTTGAACAAGAGATCATCACGCAAGTAAGACAACTGGATGTACTCCAACAGCAAATTGAGATTTCAAAAAAGTCGGATGAAGTGGCTCAAAAAAGATATGAAGTGGCTCAGAATAGATATCTAATTGGAAAGATTGATATTACCAACTTGAACATTGCGCTTACAGAAAAGGATAACGCGAAAAGAAGCTATATCAATGCCTTGCGAAGTTATTGGATTGCCTACTATGATCTAAGAAGGCTTACCCTTTACGATTTTGCACAGAACCAGCTACTGTACACCGTAAACGACTAAATGAATCCGTTACTGGGAAGGAAAAAATCTCACAATCTCGGCATTCACACATTTTGAAATAGTTTGTGAAGAGGCTAATTTCATCAATTGAATTGCCCTTTCATGAAGCGAAATCTTCTTGTATGCTTTGCTCTGTTTTGCTCGCTCAGTGTAGTGAGTCAGGGGCTACCAATCCCTGTAGGAACCACCTCCATTGATTTTCAAAGTTTTACGGGTGCAGGCTTTGATCCAAATCCAGCAGCAGGACAATTGGATTCGGATGAATGGGCTGTGACTGGATTTAGCGACGGAGACCTTGTTTTTGGTGGATCTGTTAATGCAGACGATCTAGCCAGAGGATTTGATGATAATGGCGTCACAGCTGGAGGATTGTATGCTTTTGGAACGGGAGGCGGTAACACAATACTGGGAGTTCAAGCAATAGGTGCAGATTTTACTCCGGGTACTTTCACGCTTCGAATTCAGAATAATACGGGAGCTGAAATACAAGAACTTACTATTTCATATGACATCTTTTTCGACAATGATCAAGGAAGAGCTAATTCACTCAACTTTTCCCACAGCAGTGATGATGTAA
>JABSPG010000044.1:3634-13815 GCA_013214445.1 Ekhidna sp.
AACCTATACCGCAGAGAGTACACTTGACTTTACCTCACCTGAAGCTGCTGATGCTGTGGGATGGCAATCACAAGCAAGAAACATAGTGATAAGTGGTTTATCCATTGCTGACAATGGGCAATACTATTTGCAATGGACGGGAGATGATGTTTCTGGAAGCGGATCACGAGACGAATATGGCATTGACAACATCAGTATTACTGCATCGCTGGACAGCAACACTCCACCCAGATTTCTAAATAGCACGCCTACCATCGATGGAATCAATGCAATTAGCTTCGATCTTACCAGTCGGTTAGATGAAATGGGCGACACCTATTATGTGGTGTTGAATGATGGAGCTTCCGCACCGTCGAGTGCCCAAGTGATTGCGGGAAATGATGCATCAGATAGTCCTGCTATTGTCTCCGGCTCCATAACAAATAGCAGTGCTGGAGTAGATTTTCAAAGCCTGGATGTATCTGGCTTTGACGAAAACAATTACTATGATGTCTACATCGTCGCACAGGACGATGAGGGAGTTCCAAATATTCAGGCCTCTCCTATTTTGGTGGATGTGGCTATTCCTGAGTTAGAGAAAATTGCCATTACAGAGTTTATGATTGATCCAAATGGAACTGATAGTCAACTAGAATGGATCGAGCTCTTCAACTTTGGTTCATCGAGTATTGATTTAGGAGGATTTACCCTATTTGACGATGGTGGACAAAGCAACACTTTGGCGTCATTTACATTGGCATCTGGAGAATATGCAATCCTTGCAAGAGACAAGGTTGCCTTCCAAGATGCTTGGCTAGGAAGTGCTTCGGATACTAGAGTAGTTGAAGCCACATTCAATCTAGTTAATAGTGCAGATCAAATAGTTCTGTCCAATTCGGATGATATTGAAGTTTGGAGATTGGCATATGACGATGAAGGAACAGCCGGTAATGCAATATTCTACGACTATTCTGACAATGCCGATGTGCGAGATTTTGGAAACAACACTAATGCTGGGATAGTACTAGGAGGCAATGACGATCCTGGTATTATTGGATACGAGCAAAGCAGCTTGGTTGCAGATGCTTCTGCGGTTACCGCTACAAATGGAGATATCGGCAGCCCCTTGGCAGGCACCTATGAGACTCCCCTACCGGTAGAATTGCTTTCCTACTCAGCTGCTTCCAAAGAAGGAAAAACACTTATTGAGTGGGTTACGAGTAGCGAAATAAACAACGACTATTTTGAAATAGCTAAGTCTCGTGATGGAGAAATCTTCAATATCATAGGAAGAGTGCAAGGCATTGGAAATACCAATAGTATCCAAAACTATCAGTTTGTGGATACCCAAGTCATCGGAAATAGCTTTTACCGTCTAGCTCAAATTGACTTTGACGGTACACGCACTAAATATGCCATTAAGTATGTCGCTAGAGATGAGGACTTACAAATCCAAATCTTTCCAAACCCATTTCAAGATGAACTTTCCATTAGTGGCTTGAATGACAAAACGTTTTATCAATTAACCATTCAAGGCATGAATGGCAGTTCGACTAAATCCATCCAGAAAGCTTCACAGATCCAAAAAACCTTGCAAAGCTTGAATTCAGGCATCTACATTATCAGTATAAACGATAAGCAGATTAAACTGCTCAAACGCTAAAACTTCAACTTTCGCATTCCCTTGAAGTAGAGCCACATCATCTTCAGTTTGCTGCCCCCCTTCTTTCTCCCCATCTCCATGGCATCCCATAGCTCCTCAGGAATGGCATCCAATTGATTAAACTCACCAGCACCTTTCAGCCACTCACCACCATCAATGGTAATGACCTCTCCATTGATATACGCAGAAAAATCAGACACAAGGTATGCTGCCAGATTAGCTAGTTCTTGGTGATCCCCTACTCGACCAACAGGCACCTTTTTGGCAGGATCATATTTCTTCTTTAAATCTCCGGGAAGTAGTCGATCCCACGCACCTTCAGTAGGAAATGGTCCTGGTGCGATTGCATTGCTTCTGATTCCATACTTTGCCCACTCCACCGCTAGCGATCGCGTCATGGCCAGTACGCCGCTCTTGGCACAGGCAGAAGGTACTACGTAACCCGAACCGGTCCAAGCATAGGTAGTGACAATACTCAGGATATTTCCTTGCTGTTTGTTCTCTATCCAATCTTTGCCAAGAGCTAGTGTGAAATTGTAACTTCCCTTTAATACGATATCCACTACCGTATCGAAAGCTCTGTGGGACAGTCTTTCTGTCGGACTAATGAAATTACCCGCAGCATTATTCAAAAGCACATCGACGCTTCCGAACTGCTCTTTTGCTTCAGCAATCACACGTTCAACTTGCTCGTATTCTCTTACATCGCATGCCACACAGTGCACGGGACAACCACTCTTTGCTGCAATCTCTTTGGCCGTTTCTTGTAGCACTTCTATTTTCCTACTGGTAATAACCAGGTTTGCGCCCAATTCAGAAAAGTAAGAAGCCATGGACTTCCCCAAGCCTGTGCCTCCACCGGTCACAATAATGGTTTTTCCTTTGAGAGATTCGGGAGCGAGCATGCCTTGCGTATGATTCATATGGTTTGTGTTTTATAGCAAGATAAATCAAACCATAAAAAAAGAGGTCCCCTTCGAAAAAGACCTCTACTGAAATAGGCAGTGAAGAGAGCGGTTAGCTTCTATACCGTAAAGAACTGACAATATCAAAGAATTGTCAATACCCCATTTGGGGTATTTTTCAGTCTTTGATCCATCGAACTACTTGCAGAGAGAACACAGAAGCAACCACTAGCTTGATAATTCCGGAAACAATCTCTCCGTACAGGACATTTCCGATACCAAAGAGCGCACAGTAGACCGCTAGCGTACCTAGCAGCACACTCAGCAAGTCTTTGCCCACACCTGATCTTTCATAGGCAAAATTCCTCCATCCAAAACTGGGCTTAATCAAAGAAACAAATCGAGCAAGGGTATTCTGCGATTCTGGCTTTGTGATTAAGGCAGTGGTTACCCATGCAATGGTCGTGATAATGGTGCCTAACAAAAGCCTGATGGTAAATGGATCGAGCACTTCATGTGCCAAAGCAGTGTCTGGAACTACCAGCACAAGTACAAATGCATTGACTGACGCCACAACCATTCCAACTATTTCGGTAGTGGCATTGATGCGCCACCAGAACCACCTTAGCAAAAAAATGGCTCCAGTACCCGCACCGGAGAGTAAAAGAATGCTAAAAGCTTGTGATGCATTTTCCAGAACCGTCAACGAAAGCAAGCCAGCAAAGGCCATCAAGAGCACCGTGGAAATTCTTCCCACGTTCACCAATTCTTTTTCACTTGCGTCTGGTTTTACAAAACGTTGATAGAAGTCATTCACCACATAAGACGATCCCCAATTCAGATGAGTACTAATCGTAGACATATAAGCAGCTATCAAAGAGGCAACCACTAAACCCAGCCAGCCCTGGGACAGCAGCGTAAGCATCACTGGATAAGCGATATCATTCCCTAGGTATTGTTCATTGATCGCAGGAAATGCCACCCTGATTGCCTCCAGATCCGGAAACAAAATAATCGACGCTAAAGCGACCAATATCCATGGCCAAGGCCTCAAGGCATAGTGAGCGAAATTGAAAAATAGTGTAGCTCCTACTGCATTCTTTTCATCTTTGGCCGCCAGCATCCGCTGAGCAATATAACCCCCACCTCCAGGCTCTGCCCCAGGATACCACACAGACCACCACTGCACGGCCAAGGGAATGAGAAACATAGAAACCATTAGCGAAGTATCGTTGAGATCAGGAATCAGATTTAGTTTTCCTTGAATGGCATCATGAACCAAAAGTCCTTCCAACCCACCAACCTCGGGTTGAGACAGTGCGACATGCGCAGCATAAACGGCACCTACTAGCGCTATTCCAAACTGAAAAAAGTCTGTCCAGATCACCCCTTTGATTCCACCCAGTGCAGAATATGCAGCAACAACCACTGATGCTATTATGACCGTATGGATTGGCGCTATGCCAAAAAGAATGGATGAGATCTTAATCGCGGCGAGCGTTACCGAACCCATGATCAGACAGTTGAAGAACACGCCCAAATAAAGTGACCTAAACCCTCGCAAAAAAGTAGCAGCTTTTCCACTGTAACGGATCTCGTAAAACTCCAGATCTGTCAGCACTCCGGACCTTCGCCACAGCCTGGCATAGATAAACACGGTCACCATGCCAGTCAGCAAGAAAGACCACCAAGCCCAATTCTTAGCAACTCCTCCCTCTCGAACAAAGCCTGTAACCAAGTTTGGAGTATCCGCTGAAAAAGTAGTCGCTACCATAGAAACCCCAAGTAGCCACCAAGGCATTGATTTTCCAGCCAAGAAATACTCCTCCTTGCTCTTGCCGGCTGTTTTGCTCGCTACAAGTCCAATGACCAAAACAATGAAGAAAAAGGCGCCAATTACCAGCCAGTCAAATGGGGATAAAATCATGCTAAGAAAAATGGATAAGTAAATTCTGGCGCCAATGTAACCATATTAAATCAATCAAGTATTCCCTATCGATAGCAACCCTTTTGACTGTAAACCATCTCTTAATAGAGTAAACGCCATTCCTCATGCTTAGAAACTTCTTTTTAATCTCCATCCGAAATCTCAAGAAGAACGGACTTTATTCTGTCATTAACATCTCGGGACTCTCTATCGGTATTGTGTGTAGTGTCCTAATCTTGCTATGGGTAGCGGATGAAGTCTCCTTCAACAAGTTTTTACCGAAATACGATAGACTCTACCAACTATATATCACCTCTGACTATGACAACAGGGTAAACAATTGGAGTTCTGTGCCTCTACCCTCTTATGAGGAAATGAAAACAGTCAATAGTAACATTACTAACTCGGTGGTAACAGGTTGGGGTAGCCCCAGACTATTGAGCGCAGGAGATGTCAGAATCATTAAGGATGGTTATTTCGTCAGTGAGGAATTTCTGGAGATGTTCGAGTTTCCGCTCGTTTCAGGATCTGCTGAAGAAGCGCTTAAAGATCCCATGTCCATAGTGCTTTCTGAATCTTTAGCCCAAATCCTGTTTCCAGATCAAGATCCCATCGGAAAGCAAGTGAAGCTAAGTGACGAAGGCACGCTACAGGTGACTGCCATTGTCAAGGATTTACCACAAAACTCTACGTTCGAATTTGACTATCTGGCCACCTGGAAGTATCGAGAGACGGTGCAGAGCTGGGTGCGAAACAACAAAGATAACTGGGGTAATTACTCCTTCCAGGTGTTTCTAGAACTTAATGATTCACAGCGTGAGGAAGACGTAGAAAAAGGTATTTATGATCTTTTGATGGAAAAAGACGGTGAAGATGGGTTAGACAAGCATTTTTTCCTCCACCCCATGTCAGATTGGCGATTGTACTCGAACTGGGACGATGAAGGAAATCAAGTTGGAGGCAGAAGTGACTATGTCCAGCTTTTTACCGCCATTGCTATTGTCATCTTGATCATCGCTTGTATCAACTTCATGAATCTGGCTACCGCCCGATCAGAAAAGCGAGCAAAGGAAGTTGGCATCCGAAAGAGCCTTGGATCCAATAGAAGCAAGCTCATTTACCAGTTCATTGGAGAGTCCATATTCATTACCTTCATCGCATTTGTCATTGCCGTTTTATTGACAGAATTGACGCTACCGGCGTACAACAATTTGGTAGACAAACAGCTCTCCGTAAGTTATTCGTCTCCCCTCTTTTGGATAGCATCATTTGGAATCATCATTATCTTGGGGATAATCGCAGGAAGCTACCCCGCATTCTACCTTTCCTCCTTTCAGCCAGTCAAAACCCTTAAGGGTTCGCTCAAAACGGGAAAAGGAGGCACAACACCTAGAAAAGTTTTGGTAGTCACCCAGTTTGCATTTTCCATCTTATTGATGATCAGCACGATCGTGATATTTCAACAGATCAACCTGGTGAAAAATAGAGACTTAGGTTACGAGCAAGAGCGCCTAATTTCAGTGGAAGTAACCAACGACATTAGAAAAAACTATGATATACTCAAACAAGAATTGCTATCTTCAGGGTATGTAGCGTCTGTTACAAGATCGAATTCACAGATTACACAAATCAACTCCAACAACTTCTTAGGATGGCCAGGAAAACCCGAAGAAAGAAGGGTTTTATTTACCACACTCACGACTGAATATGATTATGCCAAAACCATGGGTATCGAGGTATTGATGGGCCGTGATTTTTCAAAAGAGTTTGCATCGGACAGTAACGCCATAGTTATTAACAAAGCGGCACTAGAACTTATGAATTTGGAAAATCCCATTGGGACAAACCTCGATCTCTGGGGCGGTAAGCGAAAACTGGTAGGCATTATTGATAATGTATTGATGGGCTCCCCTTACGAACCCGTAAAACCCATGTTCATGATTCTTGATGATTGGGGAGGATACGTTTCCATTCGATTGAAAAACACCAATGACTTACAAGCAGCTATCGGCAGCTGCGAAGCACTTTTCAATAAGCACAATCCGGCTTATCCTTTCGATTACAGGTTTGCTGACACAGAGTTTCAACGGAAGTTTACCACGATCAACCTCACCAGAAAACTGGCAAGTCTCTTTGCTGTCCTAGCTATGCTCATCACGGGCTTAGGTCTATTTGGCTTGGCCTCCTACACTGCAGAACAGCGAATCAAGGAGATCGGCATTCGCAAAGTGCTAGGAGCATCCGTAAGGAGCCTGATGAACTTGATGTCAAAGGAATTTGCACAGTTGGTATTCATTTCGTTCTTACTAGCAGGTCCTGCAGCCTGGTATTTGCTCAATCAATACCTCGACCGATACACCATCAGAGTAGCTATCGAATGGTGGATATTCCCAGTAGTCGGCTTGGTAGTTTTAGGTTTTGCTATTGCGATCGTGTCAGATCAGGCCAGAAGAGCAGCAAAAGCAAACCCTGTAAAGTCCCTGCGGAGCGAATGAGTTGTACCCGAGGACAATACTCAACAAATGCTTGATTAAATCTTATCGAAAACCAGGTTGAATTCAGCCTGGTTTTGAATTTGTATAGACCCAATGTTGATTCTAGTTGCATGGGAAATCTATAATTCACTAATTTTGTTGCATTAACAACTAATTTGATTGAAGATGGAACGAACCGCACTAGCTCCGGAAGACGTATTAAAGGATTTTATGCCAATTAATGGCACAGATTATCTGGAGCTTTACGTTAGCAACGCAAAGCAGGCCGCTCATTACTACAAGTCAGCCTTCGGCTTTAAATCACTTGCCTATGCTGGACTAGAGACAGGATTGAAAGATCGAGAGTCTTATGTAGTAGTTCAGGACAAAATCAGATTGGTACTTACCTCCCCTCTACGAAGTGGCACTGCCATCGGTAAGCATATAGACAAACACGGCGATGGAGTAAAAGTCACCGCCCTCTGGGTAGATGATGCCAAGCATGCTTATCAGGAAGCTGTTGCACGTGGCGCCAAGTCATTCATGGAACCTGAAGTTTTAGAAGATGAGGATGGAAAGATCGTTCGAGCGGGTATCCATACCTATGGCGAAGTGATTCATATTTTCATTGAACGTTCAAATTACAACGGTGTATTTCTGCCAGGCTTCAAAGAGTGGAAAACTGAATACAATCCATCACCCGTGGGGCTCAAGTACGTGGATCACATGGTTGGAAATGTAGAACTGGGACAGATGAACGAATGGGTAAAGTTCTACGAAGAAGTGATGGGATTCACCCAAATCCTGTCTTTTGATGATAAGGATATTTCTACCGAATACACAGCGCTCATGAGTAAGGTCATGAGTAATGGTAATGGACGAATCAAGTTTCCGATCAACGAACCGGCTCCTGGGCTTAAAAAATCTCAGGTCGATGAATATCTTGAGTTTTATGAAGGTGCCGGAGTGCAACACATTGCCGTTGCTACGGATAATATCATTCAAACCATTTCGGAATTAAAGTCTCGTGGTGTTGAATTCTTAAAAGTACCAGATACCTATTACGATGTGCTGGCCGATCGAGTCGGAGAAATAGATGAAGACATTGAAGCACTGCGTCCGTTAGGGATCTTGGTTGATCGAGATGAAGAAGGTTACCTACTGCAGATCTTTACCAAGACGGTGCAAGCAAGACCTACCATGTTCTTTGAAATCATACAACGAAAGGGGGCAAACTCTTTCGGTAAAGGGAATTTCAAAGCCCTGTTCGAAGCACTAGAGCGAGAACAAGAGCTCAGAGGTACATTGTAGCCCAATGCCTTTTACTGGAAAGAGGAATCTATACGTTCTAGGATCACTCTGCACGAATCTTTGGGGCTGTTTTCTCAGATTTCGAAATAATTCCAGAAGATATTTCTTAGAAAAGCATTAAATTGTTAATACCTAGGCACCAATAATCACGCTGTAAAAAAGGAACCCTCACCGGTTCCTTTTTTCTTTTACGACCGAAATCTTTTTCATCTCTCCCCTTCTCTACATTTGCAGCATGCAAGAGATCGACAATATAGAGCTAACGTACCTCAGCTTAAGCGACTACAAAGAGCTAAAGCGCGCGATGATTGAATCCTACGATAAAGTAGAAGACAACTACTGGGAAAAGCATGAGATCAAAAAACTACTTAGTCTTTTTCCTGAGGGTCAGGTGGTAATCAAGGTCAATGGTCAGCTTGCTGGGTGTGCGCTAGCTTTAATCGTGAAAAGTGGCAAAGCACAGAAACGACATACCTACAAACAGATCACTGGAGACTATACCTTCAACACCCACGACCCGGAGGGCGACATGCTGTATGGGGTCGACCTCTTCATCAAGCCAGAGTTTCGTGGCTTAAGACTGGGACGAAGGCTATACGATTACCGAAAAGAACTGTGTGAGCGAATGAATCTAATCGGCATAGCATTCGGCGGTCGAATTCCAAACTACCATAAGTACTCGGAAGAGCTGACCCCACGTCAATACATCGAGAAAGTAAGGAAGAAAGAGATTGACGATCCAGTACTGAACTTTCAGATAAATAATGACTTTCACGTTTCAAAAATCCTAAAGGGGTACTTGGAAGGAGATCAGGACTCCAAAGAATATGCGGTGTTACTCGAGTGGGACAACATCTACTATGAGGAAGAAACTGATAGGGCAAGCACCGTCAAGAAGGTGGTAAGGTTAGGCCTCATCCAGTGGCAAATGCGGCCCTACAAAGACCTGGATGACCTCATGCAGCAGGCTGAGTATTTTGTGGATGCAGTCTCGGACTATCGCTCTGATTTTGCGCTCTTCCCAGAGTTTTTCAATGCGCCACTTATGGCGGAGAACAATCATTTATCAGAATCTGACGCCATCAGGGAATTAGCTACTCATACGGAGGAAATTGTCAACCGATTCTCTCGCCTTGCTGTGTCCTACAACATCAATATCATCACTGGCAGCATGCCTGAGATGAAGAAAGATCGATTGTTCAACGTTGGCTATTTGTGCCGACGCGATGGTTCGGTAGAGCGATACGAAAAACTGCATGTCACACCAGATGAATCGAAAATCTGGGGAATGGAAGGCGGAAAAGAATTACAGACTTTTGAAACGGACTGTGGAAAAATAGGCATTCTGATCTGCTATGATGTAGAATTTCCCGAGTTGGGAAGGTTGTTGGCGGATGAGGAGATGGACATTCTATTTGTCCCGTTCCTAACCGACACCCAGAATGGGTATTCACGGGTCAGACATTGTGCGCAAGCTAGGGCGATCGAAAACGAGTGTTATGTAGCGATTGCCGGTAGCGTAGGGAATCTACCTAACGTACATAATATGGACATCCAGTTTGCCCAATCCATGGTTTTCACGCCTTGTGACTTTGCATTCCCTACCAATGGAATCAAAGCGGAAGCCACTCCAAATACCGAAATGATCCTCATTGCCGATGTAGATGTGAATGACCTCAGGGAGCTGCATGAGTTTGGGAGTGTAAACAATCTGAAAGACAGAAGAACGGATGTGTATCAGCTGGACAAAAAATGACAAAGTTGATACTATCTGAGAAGAATCATTTTCTCAAATCCACTTTTTTACACTTAACAACAAAACGGTATATTTGATAAATAAAAGGAGTGCGTGTTATTTCCGGTAGTAAACGACTAACAAATACTTGTAAACGGATATATCGTTGATAAACAACCACTTAGAA
>JABSPG010000440.1 GCA_013214445.1 Ekhidna sp.
AGTAGAACCAAGGCTTCTGAAAGTCTTCAGGATTTTCTGGAAAGGAATAACACCGTTGGCATAGCAGGTGTAGATACGCGTAAGATCGTTCGTCATATTCGAACAAAAGGAGCGATGAACGCGATCATTTCTTCAGAACTTGATGGTGCAGATTTACAAAAAGAACTTGATAAGGTTCCCAGTATGGAATCCCTAGAACTCAGCACCAAGGTAACGACCAAGGAACCTTATGAACTTGGACAGAAGAATGATGGATTCCGAGTTGCGGTTTTAGACTTAGGTATCAAGCGGTCAATTTTAAAGAACTTAACCGATAGAGATTGTCATTGCAAAGTGTTTCCTGCAAAGACTTCTTTTGCAGAAATGGAGGAATGGGGTCCCAACGGATATTTCATTTCAAATGGCCCAGGCGATCCTGCTGTGATGGATTATGCGTCTGATACTGTGAAAGAGATACTAGATGCAAATAAGCCTATTTTTGGAATTTGCATGGGAAGTCAGATTTTGGCCAAGGCTGTTGGTATCTCCACTTATAAAATGCACCATGGGCATAGGGGATTAAATCATCCTGTAAAGAACCTTAAATCTGGTTTAAGCGAAATAACCTCTCAGAATCATGGTTTTGCAGTGGATATGGATGCCTTAAAAGAATCAGAAATAGCTGAATTAACCCATTTAGATTTAAACCACGATACAGTAGAAGGTCTACGATTGAAAGGTAAGCCTGCGTTTGCAGTACAATACCATCCAGAATCTTCCCCAGGGCCAAATGATTCTACTTATCTGTTCGATGACTTTATTCAATTAATAAAAGACCATAATTAAATGAGCGTAATAGAAAGCGTATATGCTAGACAGATCATGGATTCTAGAGGGAATCCAACGGTCGAAGTTGAAGTAATTACTGAAGACGGTTATATCGGAAGAGCTGCCGTGCCTTCAGGTGCCTCTACAGGAGAGCACGAGGCGGTAGAACTAAGAGATGGCGATAAGTCTAAATACATGGGCAAAGGGGTCCAAAAAGCGGTCGACAATGTTAATAACATTATCGCTCCTGAAGTAGAGGGTTTATTAGCGATAGAACAAGCTTATATTGATCAAGTAATGATTGATCTTGATGGTACACCTAATAAATCCAAGCTGGGAGCAAATGCCATCCTGGGTGTTTCTTTAGCTGTAGCAAAGGCTGGAGCTGATTCTTGTCAGTTGCCCCTATACAGATACATTGGTGGTGCAAATGCCAAAGTACTTCCTGTACCAATGATGAATATCATTAATGGTGGTTCGCATTCGGATGCTCCAATCGCTTTTCAAGAGTTTATGATTCGCCCTGTAGGTGCACCAACCTTTACCGAGGCACTTCGAATGGGGTCTGAGATCTTTCACAATCTGAAAGCGATCATCCATGATAAAGGGTTGAGCACTGCTGTAGGAGATGAGGGAGGTTTTGCTCCAAACTTTGAGGGAGGAACAGAAGAAGCACTTGAGAGTGTCCTTGCTGCAATTAAAAAGGCAGGTTATGAGCCTGGAAAGGATGTTACTATTGCTCTTGATTGTGCATCTTCAGAATTTTTTGAAGATGGTGTTTACAATTACAGCAAGTTTGAAGGAGATAGTGGTGCCAAGAGGTCTAGCGAGGAGCAGGCTGCATATTTAGCAAAGCTAGTTGAAGACTATCCGATAGATAGCATAGAAGATGGATGCGACGAAAACGATTGGGATGGTTGGAAAATGTTGACTGAAAAAATAGGAGATAAATGCCAGTTGGTAGGAGATGATCTACTTGTAACAAATGTCAAGTTCCTCGAGAAGGGAATAAAAGAAAATGCAGCCAATTCAATTCTGATTAAGGTAAACCAGATCGGTACATTGACTGAGACACTTGACGCAATCGAAATGGCTCACAAAGCCGGTTGGACAGCTGTAGTTTCCCATAGATCAGGTGAAACAGAAGATTCTACTATAGCTGATATAGCAGTAGCGACTAATGCTGGTCAAATCAAAACTGGATCTATGAGTAGATCCGATAGAATGGCTAAGTACAATCAGTTACTAAGAATTGAAGAAGAACTTGGTGATGTAGCTATTTACCCTACCAAGTAATCACTTATAATTATCGAACTATTGAAGGCCTCTCGTGAGGCCTTTTTTTATAGAATTTTTTGAATGTCTTTTCGGTAAGCAGAAGGATTCTTACCTGTAAAGGATTTGAATTGATTGACGAAGTGAGAGTAATTGCTAAAACCACTTTCAAAACACACTTCGGTTATACTGATTTGTTTTTCGGATAATAATTTAGATGCGTGCACAAGACGGTACTCATTTAGGAATTGCGTAAAAGTTTTTGTAGTCACTCTTTTGAAGTACCTGCAAAAGGAAGGCTCTGTCATACTTACCAAGTCGCATATTTCACCTAATGAGATGACATCTGTAAAGTTTTCCTTAATATGATTAAGTACTTGATTCAGTCGATCATTGTCCTGAGGATTGGTGACCATCAAGAAGCCATCGGCATTTAAAATTTTATAGTCCTTTGATAGAGAGAGATCTCTGAGAATAGAGATGAGTCCCAATATCTGTTCAAACTTATCCTTCTCAATTAGTGCTTCAATCTTTGGTCCAACTAATTTCTTATCGTTCTCGCTAAAGGCTAGCCCTTTCTTTGACCTTTCAAAGAGGGCTTGAATTCCTTTCATTTCAGGAATCTGAAAAAATCCTTCACCAAGAAAATTTGGGAGCATCTGCACTACTGTTTCACTTTCATTTCCGCTCAATCGATTGGTAAATCCTTGGTGAGGAAGATTGGAGCCAATCAGAATGAGTTCTCCATCATTGAAGTACGAAAGGTGACTACCTATGTGACGTTTTCCGCTTCCACCCTTGACATATACTAGTTCCAATTCTGGATGATAGTGCCAATAGGGTCTTGTATTTCGATGATGCTCATGGAAGTGACGGACAAGCATTGATCCCTCATGAGGCATTATGACCTTTTCTAAGGGAGGCTTGGTCAATTTCCTATTTGCCTTTACGTCTAACTTCACAACTTAATTATCAATGAAAGTGTAATTGCTTGTAAATATCTTCAATGAAAACGATGTTTTAATGTATTTCATCTACCTAATGTTAATATTCCATAGATATATGGCAATAATTGGTGAATTTCTTCAGAGACCCTGATCTACGTTTGTATTGTCAAAATGATAAATGCAAACGCGATGAAAAAGTCAGTCAATTCGATTTTAGTGATCATCCTATTGATGATTGCTACTACAGGTAAAGCAAACGGTTCTTTAAAAGTTCATATCTATGAAGTTGGGGAGAGTAAGTTCAAAGTGGAGGTTTTGAATATTAGAGGTAAGGCAGTTTCCTTTATTAAGGATCAAAATGATCAAATACTCTTTGAAAGAAAGCTAAACAAGGAGGAGAGTACAAGCCTAATTTTTGACCTTTCGAACATTGAAGACGGAGAGTATACGTTTATTGTGGAAGATCAATTTAAAAGGCAGACCGTTCCCTTTACGCTAATTGAAGAAAAAGTGAGTGTACATTTTGAACAAATGGATAGGTTGAATTTCCCGCAGTTGATTAGAGATAACAATAAGGTTCTTGTGAAATTTCTTTCCAATGATGAACAGAATCTAAAACTAGCTATTCGGAACAGGCTAGGAGACACGCTTTTTCAAGATGAGATCAAGGGAGTCCCAGGTCTAGTGGGTAAGCAGTTTCAATTTGAGCCTGGAGAATACCTTGTTACTATGAGTTGCGAAGGATTTAGCTCTACAGAATATTTGTCATTCTAAATGGTGTGGACGAATTGTTTTAAGTTAATGTTTATCAGAAAACCCCGAGTGATCGGGGTTTTCTCTTTTCAGGACTATTGGTTCAATAAATCGCATTCAATTGACGTTTGACGAAACAAATTATG
>JABSPG010000441.1 GCA_013214445.1 Ekhidna sp.
GTGGCCTCAGGGAACTCCAAAGAAAGCATCCAACTCACTGCCGTAAGTCCGATGTTCATAGACTTTTATCTAAAGCAAGAAGAAGATGCTTTTGAGGGAATCTGGCTTCATGATTTTAATGTAAAGGGCATTCCTGAAGAAGACAATTACTGGAAAGCAAGAAAGATCAACGGTCGTCGAATAGCTGGCTCATTGAACGAATAAGCTAAGGCAGTTTCTTTCGATCCATTAGCTTTAAAATTGATATGAAAAAGCTACTAGTTTTATTTTTTGGTATCTCATTATTAGGATGCGCCGACGATGAAAGTGAAGTTAATATGGACTTATCAGGGAGCGTCGTTTCTTTAGTAAGAGAATCATCCTCGATTCTGTCTGCTGAATCATCCCTTGAAGAGGTCTTAAACTCAGATGCAGTGGTAATTACCCCTGATAATCAGACCTATTTTGCGATCGGGTATAGACAAGTGTCTAGTAATAATCAAAACCCAATCCTGCTGCGATACGACAATGGTTCACTCACATGGGCCCGTACGGATTATGAAACCAGTGGAGACGATGGAACTGGCCGTGGGTTGATTTTAGATCCTGAAAGAAACCTGCTATATGCTGTCTTTACCTCCACAGGTACCCAAGGCGATGCTAATGCAGATTATCGTAGGTTCTGCTCAAACGGCTGGCTCACTAGCTACGGCCAAGGGGGAGGTGCAAAGGTGGTAGTATTGGCTCAGATAGATCCTAACAATGGAGACCCGCTATCAGGTACTTTTGTCACCGCACAGTTATCCAACGGCAATGCCAACACTGTTCAAGCTACGGGTCTATCTTTTGTCTCCAATGGAGTTCAATTAGAAGCTAATAGTTTCTTCTCTCCCAGAAAGATTGACAAATCTACTTTTTCATGTGAAGGATCATCACCGTTCAGATATACGATCTCTTTTGATCTTGAATTGCAGAACGCCATTGAAGCCAGTGCGATAGGTTGTCAGTAAACTTCCGCCCTGAATGCGTTTTCTACTTCGTGATAAGCCAACTCAGGTTACCAAAACTTTTTGATGGTCTCAAGCAAGTGTACACCTCCTCCAGCTACCATCTGTCTTCCAAAAAGGAAATCATCTCCACCAGAGAAATCGGTGACTGAGCCCCCTGCCTCTTTTACCAGAATGACTCCCGCAGCAATGTCATAAGAGTTTAAGTTATATTCAAAGTAACCCCCGTAACGCCCACAGGCTACATAAGCCATATCTGGAAATGAAATCATAGCCTAATATACCAGCACATGATCTGCCTATATAATCATTGAAACCACCTTCTGCTAGGTTGGCTGAAGCAATAGGCATTTTCACTTCGTGATCTTCCAAATTGAAGCTAAACGATGAAATGCTCCCGAGATGAACATCGCCACCTGGTCTTTCCATTATCCTTACATTCTCAATAGTTAAGTCCAGGTTCTTCGCGACTTCCTCATCGATAACGCTAAATCCAGCTCCCGTATCCACAATCATGTAAATAGTAGATCCATTTATGTTTAACGGAAGGAAAATCAGGTTGAAATCGGTTTCAATCGAAACTTTTGCTAAGTGATTCTTCGAATTTTGTGATGTACATGAGACATGCATTCCCAGACATATCATCATGAAAAGTAGAATTTTCGTTTTCATGTTCATTTTGAATTTTTTGCTAAGGAAGAACAAGAAAATGAGCATAAATAGGGATAAATCTACCTGCCGATAGGATAAGAGTTTTCAGTCTGAGTGAGACTTACGATACTGAGCAGGTGTTTGTCCGATTTGTTTCTTGAAAACTCTAAAAAAGGAAGATGCAGATGCAAAACCACTTGTTTCTCCCATTTCTTCTACAGATTGACTCTTCTCATTGCCCAATAAAACACATGCCTTCTTTACCCGATATTCATTGATTAACTCATTGAATGATTTATTAAAAGAGCTATTGATAATCTGACTCAGATAGTGACCATTGGTTCCTAGCTGCCTAGCCAGTTTTGGCAGAGTAAGTAAAGGGTCTTTAAATATTTCTTCTTCATCCAGGCAAACAACAAGTCTTTGTAAGAGATCATTTTCCTCTTTACTGGTCAAGCCAGATTTTCGGTATTTGTCTGCTTTTACCAGATACTTAGGAGGATTAAAGTAGATGTAGATCAACCCGAAAAGGTGAGTTGAAAAAACCAATAGAAAGAAAGAAAATCTGTAGTTGACTGATAAGGGGAACCACTCAATTATAGACGTAATAGTTATAACTAAAACAAAGCCTGAAATCAACAACTTTGAAAACCACTTTTTAGCAGGAGAGGCAACCTGTTTTTTTGAACGAACAAGGCATCTCCAGGCAAGAAGTAAATAAGTAAGCGTGTAGACACGAAATAAGTTACTAATCAAAAATTCAAGAAAGGATTTGCTCCCATCTCCCTCCAACATTTGTTGCCGAAAGTAAGCTACATACTCAATCTTATCTTTTATCGAAAGTACGTGATAGTTGGTCACTGCAACCAGTATCGCAAGAATTGCAGGCAACAAGTGAATGAATTGAAACCACTTAATTGGTGCTTTTGGCTTTGTCAAAAAATAGACAAATCCTAAGCAAGTGGACCAATAGCAGCCATCAAAGGAGTACCTATGTAGTATAACCAGATTAGCAATCCACTTTCTGAAAAGAACAGAAATAACTCGTCATATAATGTAAAAACTTCTATAAAAACGATTGCCGCTAACAGCCTATCTGGCAGCTCAGTTTTGGTCTTAAGAAGATAGATTGAAAGGAAAACTCCTTGACCTAAAGTCAAAATACAGTATAGATATACGAGTTCCATCAACGAACTCAAAGATAGAAAACCAGTGAAATAACTTAACTCTTGAAAGGAGATACAGCAACATGAATAGATGCATATTCGAGGAATTGATCATCCAGCTACTGCAGTTTCACTCTTGGCTTTAGGAATCGGTCAGATGTAATGCTTTCTGACCAATTCCACTACCTTCCACATGTGCTCCTCTGTTTCCCGACCACCATTCGTGAGTACAATGATCTGTAAGTTCAAATCTGGATTAATGGAAAGTACAGTTCGGTATCCATCAAAGCCTCCAGAATGCCAAAAATCATTGGGACTTGTTATTCTACCAGTATGCCAGAAGTTTCCTGTGCCAGTAAGCCACCCTAATCCATAGTCGGTTTCAATGTTGGGAACGGAACCCTGCGTTTGAATCATTAGGTCAAGCGTTTCCTGACTCACGATTCTATATTCCAGTAGGCTTTGAACAAAACGAGTTAAATCATTCGAAGAACTTGCCACTCCGCTGGCACCATAAATCAAGGAGTTGAATCCTAAAACGTTCAATGAATTGCCTAATGATAGCGCGTAGTTTTCTCCTGCGTCGTTTAAATGTTTTTCTTCTGAAATGACGAATGTATTGGTCATTCCTGCAGGTAAAAAGATGTTTTCTTGTAAGTAATCGGGTAACGTCTCACTTGTTACCCTTTCCAGAATAAGTGCTAATAAAACATATCCAGTATTGCTATATCTCCCCATTGTTCCAGGTTCAAATTCAAGGTTTTGAAACCCCGAGTTTGGATGACTAATAAAAGATAACGCATCCGCCATTTTCAG
>JABSPG010000442.1 GCA_013214445.1 Ekhidna sp.
TGGATACCTACGAGGCTAGTGAGTGGACCGCTGATCCTGAAACAGGATTGCCTAACATTACAGTTGGACTTACAGCTCCTGAGGCTTTGACGCTTTTGAATTTGACGACTGATGATATTGATGGTGGCGACACTTTCAGATTTGAGTGGACGTTAAATTTGACGAATGGAAAGTCTTTCAACAGATTTAATAGCAGTAGTTCATTGCCATCTTGGCCATTTTACGATGCTCCTTTTCTGTTAGACGTAAATGTGATTTGTTCAGTGCCTGATACTTATGCACTTGGTAGCTATACGCTTACGCAAAACACTGGAGGTGTTTTTGGTGCCGTTTTTGCGAACAGTGATATTGTTGTGGAGCTGGTGCCTGGAGAAACATCTACTCAAAGAACGTTTGAGGCTGAGTACCTACAGCAATTTGCAATTGGACAGGGTCCAAATCCTTTTTCGTTCAACCTAGTTTGCGAAAGAGCAATATTTGTTAATGGTCAACCAACAGGTTTACAGTGTTCTAGTGGCTTAATATTTGGTGCGGCTGATAATCCTGGTAGTTATGATCCATCGGATGATTCTGTTATCCAGCTTACTATCAAAGAGAACACAGGTAGTGACTGTGGTGGAGGTCCTGTTGATGTAAGCTTCACATTGACGAAAAACTAATATTTTACAGTTGAAGAAAGCCGGCTTTTAGCCGGCTTTTTTTTTGTCTGAACATAAGGGGTTTGCGTTTGTTTAGTGTTTTAATGTTTTCTGACTAAATGTATAAATGAAGAGATATTTTTTGTTCGTCCCACTACTTCTGTTGTTGGGTTGTTTAACGGATGATTTAGATGAGCCTAGTGTAATTACTGAAGAGGTTATTTATGTAAGCGCTGAGAGATTTAGGATAGTTGGTAGAGTACTATCAGATGGTGGTACAGCATTGACCCATGGATTTGAGGTCTCTGAATCAGCGTCTTTCGATAGCTCTGTTGTATTGGATCTAGGGGAAGTAAACGGACTCGGTCGCTTCTTTACGGAGTACAATGAGTTGGCTGCTGGTACAAAGTATTACGTGAGAGCATTTTTGATTCAGGATGGCAATAGAGTAAGTACTGGAAATGTTTTAGAGTTTAGTACGGCGGTGACCTCTCTTATATCAATCCAACCAGCAACTGCACTTGTTGGTGAGCCGGTGCTTTTAAGTGGGAATAATTTTACAGAAGGTGTTCGAGTTTTCTTCGGTGACGTGGAAGCTGAAGTTCAGTTTGAGCAATTCGAAAGTAGAATACAGGTTGTAGTGCCATCACCAGCCAACGAAGAGTTTGTAGTGGACGTTTCGGTTTTGTCAGGCGGAGAGACGCTGGTGTATGATGAAAATTTCGAATATCAAGTGGGGCGCTGGACTAGCGTAAGTGAATTTCCTAGTGAGGCCCTTAGAGAGCCTCTTGTGATATTTGATGCGAATCAGCTAATATATGGTATGGGTAGACTGGATATTGGTGATCTGAGAGGAGATGTATACAGCCTAGATATTGACAATGATATCTGGGACCTCCGAAGTAGTTTTATTTTTGGTAGAAGTCCCTTTGTTACCCAAAATTATTTTGGAGGTGGTCTACTTTTTCGTGGATTGGGTGGTGCCTTGAATTCAGATGATTTTTATACGGTTCGTGATGGACAGATCAGTAGATTAGATCAGACTCCTTTTAGTTTATATGGATCTAAAGCATTTGAATACGAAAATGATTTGTATGTGATAGGGGGAGTTGATGGCGCAAGTGAACCAAATATGAATGCGTGGGTATTTGATAGCTCAGAAAACACTTGGAGTGTAGGTGCTGAGATTCCATTCTTGCCGGCAATTGATGCAATTAATTTCTATACTGAAGAAGGTTTTTATCTACATAATCAAGATGATAATTTTTTGTGGAAGTATGATTTTGTTAGTGATAGTTGGTCAGCGTATGTTGAACTACCCATTCTGTTTCAGGGTGGCATAGGTGCCATGATTGATGGAACCTTATTTGTTGGTTTGTCTTTTGAGGATAATCGAATCTGGGAATTAGATTCAGACGACATGACATTTAAACTGAAGGTTGAGATATCAGATTCTCCTAGAAATGAAGTTACAGGATATGGTACCATAGATGGTGAAATTTATGTACTTCGTAATAATTTTCGATCTCAAAGCTTTGCACCAAAGGCTACTGTTTGGAAATTCAATCCCTTTACTCTTTAATATTATATGATGTATAAAGTCCTTTTATTAGGCCTATTACTTTCTTTCCATAGTGTGTTTGCTCAGGAGAAAGTAGAGTTGGTTGTTATTGACTCAGAGATTAGCGACGCGCTGGTCGGAGCAAATGTTGTTGTGATAGAGACAGGTGAAGTTTACGCTACTGACTTGGAAGGCAAGTTGGTATTTGACTTGATCCCAGGTATGTCATTAAGTCTTTCAATCAGTGTTGTAGGGTACGATACGCAGGTGATCAAAATATCTAGTAGCAAGAACCGGGTGATTGTAAGAATGGTGCCGACCCTGGTGGATTTGGATGAGGTGGTAGTCACAACTAAAGCGGTAGATGCAAATGTTAAAAGCACCAATTTAGGTAGAAATGTTCTTGAGATCGAGTCGATTAGAGAATTACCTCCGCTTGCAGGAGAGGTTGATGTAATTAAGTCACTGGTTTTGTTGCCTGGTGTGAGTACCGTTGGAGAAGCTTCTTCAGGCTTCAATGTGCGAGGTGGAGGTCTTGATCAAAACCTTATTCTGCTAGGTGGGGGCGTTTTGTACAACCCTAGTCATTTGTTCGGCTTCTTTTCATCAATTACGCCCGAGGTGATAGATGGTGTTGTGTTATTTAAAGGAGTTGTACCCCCGAAATATGGAGGACGTGCAAGCTCAGTACTTGACATTGGTTTGAAAACTGGCGATTATAAAAAGTGGGGTGGTAGTTTAGGAGTGGGTTTTGTTTCTTCTAAGGCTAGCCTTTCTGGACCGATCATAGAGGATAAGCTGGCTTTGACGTTAGGTGGAAGAGTCTCCTATGTGAACTGGCTACTGAACTCCTTTAATAGCGACGAAGTACAAAGGAGTAATGCAAACTTCAATGATATTTCAGGTAAGCTTGATTATTTCATAAATGACAATAATCAGTTGAGTTACTCCTTTTACAACAGTACGGATGATTTTAATCTCGCCAGTGACACGACAAATGAGTGGAGTAATCAAAGTCATGTGATCAAATGGGATCATTTTTTCTCAGACCGGTTGTCATCTACCGTTACTGGCAGCTACAATAAGTATGCTTTCGGTATTTTAAATGAATCAGGGATCAACGATTTTACGCTTGAATCTTCTATAATAGACCAATCAGTCAAATTAGATTTAGACTACAAACTATCTGATAAATACAACATAAATTTTGGTGCAGAAGGTCGTTCCTATCTGATCGATCCGGGCACATTTGAATTGAAAAATGATGTTGATGCGGAGAACCTTGACATTGAGGATGAACAAGGCGTGGAAGTGGCTGCTTTCTTGTACAACGAAGTTGATATTGGGGAGAAGCTGCGCATTAGTGCCGGTGCTCGATACGTCGATTACCGTTACTTAGGAGAGAAGACTGTTTCAGTTTACGATGACATCTTTCCAAAATCGAATGCAACTAGGATCGATCAGATATCTTATGGTGCTGGAGAAACGATTACCAGTTTTGCTAGACTTGAACCAAGGTTTGGTGTTAGATATACAATTAATGAATCGACAAGTGTAAAGGCAGGTTATAATCGGATGAATCAGTTCATCAACCTGATTTCTAATACTGCTTCGATTTCTCCTGTTAACATTTGGAAGCTGAGCGATACGCATGTAAATCCTCAGTCTTCTCAGCAACTCTCACTCGGAGTATTCAAGAATTTTAATAATAACTCCA
>JABSPG010000443.1 GCA_013214445.1 Ekhidna sp.
CTGTAGAGGTGGAGGTACTGATAACCTTGGCACTTGTCCTCGTCGGATCACAACTTGCGGATTTCGTTCATGTATCTGCAAAACAGGCCGCAGTAGTAATGGGCTTGGTAATAGGAAATGAAGGTAAGAGTACGCATGTAGCTAGTGCAGCAGGTGATTATGTATTTAAATTTTGGAAATTGCTGGAAGAAACTTTTAGTGCTATGCTATTTGTATTGATTGGTCTGGAAATGCTGGTACTCGACCTCAGATTGGATTACATAGCTGCCGGTTTCTTTGCCATTTGCATTGTATTGTTTGGCAGATGGACAAGCGTATTTATTCCTATTAAAATGATGTCTGTTAAGAATCATTTTGCTCCAAATACGATCTCAGTTCTTACTTGGGGTGCATTGAGAGGTGGATTACCCATTGCTTTGTCTCTTTCTCTTACAGATTTTGAAGGAAAAGAGGTGATTGTAACAATGACTTACATTGTAGTGGTGTGTTCTGTGTTATATCAAGGTCTTACTGTACCAACGCTGATGAAATCAAGCGGCGGCAAGACTGAAGCCTAGGTTGAACAAACAATTCGGGATCTTGCTAATTTTGGGTCATGTTTAAAAACAGCTATTGGCTTCTATTGGCAGCATTGCTTCTCTCCTGCGCAGAGAATAAAGAAGAATCAAAACGACCCACTTCTCCTAGAATAAAGAAATTCTCAAGCATAGCATCACCAATGCAGAATCAAAATTTCGTAAGAGGTGATTTGATTAGCATCTCTTTGAACACAGACGAAGAGTTTCCTATTGATTCGATACAGGTTGTCCTAGGAGATGAGAAATTATCTTTTGACACAAACTCTTTTGAAATTCTCCTACCTAACAGAAAGGTGGGCTCTTGGCAGCTACGAATAAAAGCATTCAGCGGTAGTAAATCAGAAACTCATTACCGCAAAGTGATTGTTCTTCCAGAAAATACTCCTGAAGAATACTCCTATACAGTAGAAAAAACCATTCCTCATAACACAGAAGACTATACGCAAGGACTGCTGATCAAAGACGGATTCCTATATGAGAGTACTGGCCAAAGAGGTGAGTCTACATTCAAAAAGAAGAATTTAGAAACTGGTGAAGACATTCAAGTTGTGAGCTTAAGTTCAGATCTATTTGGAGAAGGTCTAGCGGTGATAAACAATGAATTCTATCAACTCACCTGGACTTCAGGAGTTGGCTTTGTATACAACGCCGAGATGCAACAGACTAGGACTTTCAATTACCAATTGGAAGGTTGGGGGCTTACCACACTTGGAGAACAGTTAATCTTAACAGATGAATCCGAAAAACTATACTTCATTGAGCCTCAAAGCTTCACGATTCTATCTGAGCTAGAAGTATATGACAACCAAGGAAAAGTTGATGCGATCAATGAGTTAGAAATCATCGATGGACTAATCTACGCTAATGTATATCAGGAAGACTTTATTGTAGTGATAGATCCTGAGACGGGAGAAGTGCTTCGGAGAATTGATATGTCAGGGCTATTGACTGATGAAGAAAGAAAAAAAGCAGATGTGCTTAATGGAATAGCCGTGGACAACAGTACCAAAAAAATATATGTAACCGGTAAATGGTGGCCATCACTATTTGAAGTAACTTTTCAACCAAACTCACTTTGACAATGACTCTAGAAGAAATCACAGGGAAAATCACAAAATTGGCAGATAGACATAGCGGCCAATTTCAAGGGAAAGCAAATTTCAAATTCGATGAAGGAATCGTGCACCTAGACGATACCGTTTCTCCGACGGTTGTGGTAAATGAAGAACGTGAAGCCCCTTTTGCAATAAAGATGTCTGCTGAAAACTTCAATAAAATCCTTACAGGCGACCTTAATGTAATGATGGCATTTATGACCGGCAAATTGAAGATTGAGGGTGATAAAGGCGCTGCAATGAAGCTAACTGCACTGTTCTAAAAACTAGATTTTCACGACTCTCAGTGAAGGCCACTTAGGAAAATGACTCCTTGTCCAGATCAAGGGCAGCTAGATCCTCATCAGGTGTACTGCTTGGAGGATCGTTTTCATGATTGATGTACTTCTCAAATGCCATGTAACAAGAGGTGGCAATTATTAAGCCTATGAGCGACCCTGCCATGACATCAATAAGAAAGTGTTGAGCCAGATAAATACGGGAGATACCTGTCAATGTGGCTCCAATGATTAGCAAAAAAGAGTTAATTCTATTTTGGTACATCAAGGCCAAGAAAGAAGCCAAACCAAAAATCGCCATGGCATGGCCTGATGGAAATGAATACAGGCTAAGTACATCAACACCTTCTACGAATTCGAGTATTCTCTGACCTTCAAAGAAGACTCTGGGTCTTGGTGTTTGTTCAAATAGTACACGCTTGAAAAAGAAAGTGACTGCAGCAATTAAGATTCCGACCAGTCCAAGGATAATACCTGAACGCCTTTTGTAAAAAATAACAGCTAGCACAGTAACAATGAAAAAAGGAACGGTTCCGGTGTATGTCCAGTATTTGAACCAAAAGTCCCAGATAGGATTGTGAAGGCTATTCAGTAAGACTACAAAATCACCGTGATCTTGATACAAATAATATGAGAATCCCAAAAGCAACAAAACAAAGTAGCTAATGAAAAATTCACTTGTATTCTTGAGACGATTGATCATTTACCTATCTTAAAATGTAGAGCTTGCCAAAACCATTTTTAAATGCCCTATCAGCACTAGTAGCCCGTTGGGTCAACTGCCTTCCGTTTGAATTTGCAAACACTCTATAAAAATAAACTCCATTAGCGAGTTGGTCGCCATTTTCATCACGTCCATCCCAAGCATACGAAGTAATGTTGTTGCCTACTCTTATAGGCCCTATCTCATCTTGGGTGATTTCTCTAACGACTCTTCCTGAAACAGTTAGAATTTGAATTTTCAATTCATCTGGAATTTCAGTTCCTGTCAGAGTAAAAACAAACCTGCAACTAGTGGAGAAGGGATTAGGATATGGATAAAAGTGGGTGATGGTTGATTCGTTAATAACCTCAAAGCTTACTTCATACGGCTTTAGTCCTGCTTGATTTCCAGCTTCATCTTCACCCTGTACTTGAATCGCATACATGCCATCATCTAAAGGGCCAGGATTAAAGGTGATTTGAAAATCCTGATTGTCGGAAGCAGGCGAGTAACCCATACGAGGATCAGAGAAATTAATTCGCTGAAATTGGCTATCCTCACCTGGGAGGCGAAGCGAAATATTCACTCCAACCGTATCGGACTTTGCAATAAAAGGATTGTCATCTCTTAGCCTAATAACAATACTTGGATTTGGAGATACCACATCCCCGTCTATGATGTGATATCCATCGAAAGTAACATCGAGCACCGGATTAGTTTCATCCTCAGTCACCTGCACTATGTTGGTAAGAACCAATCTGTTGTTGGCCGTATACTGTTCGTTTTCATTTGGACTTACCTCCACAAGCAAACTATTATTTCCTCCCTTATTAAAGGAAGCGAATGTCGTTTCAAAGGTGGTTGTGTCTCCGGCCAATGGGGGAGCAATCATAAAACTAGACTCCACTACCGATCCATTTTGATTAATAAGTCTTGACATTACTGAAAGAGAGTCTGTGAAATCCTGATCTGAAGTATTATAGAAGTACATGGTTCTAACGATCTCCTGACCTTCCTGAATCTTGGATAGCTCCTTGTCTGTAACAAACAAAAGCCCTTCAGGAGGAGCCTGAAAGGTTACCCCCCAGCTATTCAGCTGCGCTGGCGTCTGATCTACTTCATCAGCAAATGCAAAGGATAGTTCTACTTGCGGATAGAGTACCGGATCGATATCTGAAATATCTACATTTTCAACTCTAGCCCTAGACTCAAGATTTGTTACATTTCCATTCTGGTCTACA
>JABSPG010000444.1 GCA_013214445.1 Ekhidna sp.
AGCTCCTGGATGCCAATCAAGTGATTGTAGAGCACCGATATTTTGGTGACAGCAAGCCGGATTCACTAAACTACAATTACTTGAACTTGGAACAAGCAACAGCCGATCTTCATCGCATCCGCGCGCTCCTTAAATCTATCTACACCAATAAATGGCTGAGCACTGGTATTAGCAAGGGTGGATCCACTACCCTATTCTATCGCTACTTCTACCCTGAAGATGTTGAAGTTAGTATACCTTATGTTGCTCCTCTAGCTAATGCGTACGAAGACCGCCGAATCTACCATTTCCTGGATACGGTCGGAACGTTAGATTGCAGAACAAAGATCGATTCCTTACAAGATAAGTTGTTTCAAAATAGAACCCAAGTTTTAGCGGCACTTGAATCACATAGTACAACTAATGATTGGCAATTTGAACGGCTTGGATTAGCTCAAGCATTTGAGTTTGCAGTACTCGAGTTTCCATTCAGTTTTTGGCAATGGGGCGGTTCCTGCGAAGATATACCTGACCATAAAGCAGATGTTGAAGAGCTGGTTCAATACTTTTTAGATATTGACCCTGTCTCGATGTTCAATGATGAATCACTAGATGCTTTTGGCCCACACTACTTTCAAGCAGCAAATCAAATGGGATACTATGGATACGAGATCGAAGACTTCAAAAATCGATTGCTAACCTTAGACACCACGGTCAATCCCCACTGCTCCTTTCTTCCAAAAGGAACCGTTGCTGATTTTGATGATTCGCTGCTAACGAAAGTGCACCAGTGGACCCAAACAGAGGCGGATCAGTTTTTGTACATTTATGGTGGGGCAGATACTTGGACAGCTTGTGCCGTGACTCCAAGTACAAAGGTGGATTCCAGGTGGTTTGTTTTACCTAATAGGCATCATGGAGATGCTAGAATCGCTAACATGAGTGATGACATTAGAGCAGAAGCTCTTGCCATCTTGAGTAGATGGCTAAAGACGGAAATTAAAGACAAGTAGAAGACCTACATTAAGAAAAAATGAAAGAAGGAATCATAAAAGACACCTACGAGCTTTTGATCAAAGAATTGCAGACCATCATCAGCATTTCATACATCACCATTGTTGGGATTGGCATGCTCTTCAATTACCATAAGTATGAAGAATTTGGGATTAACATTTTCGAATATGCTGACATCTTTGATTTTCTAATCGCCCCCTTTTCTGATTTTCAAATCTTGCTTTTTTCAACATTCTCACTACTATTTGTGGCCACTCTTTTTCGATTGGACGGCTACATGATGAAGAAATACCCTAAGGCTTATTCAAAATTTAACTTCGGCAGAGACAAAAAACCATGGTACATAATGTACAGAAACGCAATGTTCGCTTTAAGCTTCTTTTTGTATTTGTATGTGGCAGCTGAGTACTATGGAAGCTATGCGAAGCAGCGAGTGGTTGACAAAGATCCAATTACCATAAACTTTATTGGCGACAAATCACTTTCAGGAAAACTTATCGGAAAAACAAAAGATGTCATTTTTATTTTGAAAGGTAAAACCGTCTCAGCATTGCCTATCAGCTCTTCCGTAAGGGAAATACAAGTAAAGTAGATTTCCCAAGGCATTAAAAATTAGCCTTGATCAATTAAGTATTGTGATTCTTTAAGAGCACAAGCATACCCTCACTGTTAACGAGTGTTAAGGACAGCTATATACTGTTAACAGAATTGCCTTGATCCATTTTCATCTACTAATCTTGGACAAAAAAATTACCAAACTAGATGAAAAAACTTCTTATCCTGATCATCACCATTGCACATGGTTTCATACTGCAAGCTCAAGATATGCAGATCTACTATGCATTAATTGAAAAAGCCAGACAATCGCACACAGAAGAAATGTACGCCCAAGCAGTTAAAGAATACGAAGCTGCTTTTGCTTCACTTGGCAATAAGGGAATCCCCGCTGATCGTTTCGACGCGGCAATTGTCATGGCAAAAGCAAAAGAGAAAAAGAAAGCCTTTGATCAACTGTTTCGTTTAGCAGAACATGAACTTACCAAGTATAGAGACTTGGAGGCTTTGGAAAATGTAAATGATTTTGAAATCCTGAGATCTGATCGTCGGTGGGACAAGCTCATTGAAATTGTAAGTTCCAACAAGGAGTTCTATGAAAAGGATTTTGATGAGGCTTTGGCGACTGAATTGGAAAATATGTACAAGCTAGATCAGAAGTACCGACTACAAGTTCCAGAAGTTGAAAAAGAACATGGTTTTGAATCCCCAGAAATGAAAGAACTTGTAAGTGCGATGAAAACTACTGATACCGACAACTTAGCCAGAGTGATCCAAATCCTAGAAGAACATGGCTGGCTTGGACCTCAAATCGTAGGCAAGGCAGGGAACAATGCCCTTTTTCATATTATTCAGCATGCAGAATTAACAATACAGCTAAAGTACCTTCCTATGATGCGAGATGCTGTAGCAAAAGATAATGCTTACCCTCATCAGCTGGCATTGCTTGAAGATCGAATAAATGTAAGACAAGGAAAAAAACAGACATTTGGCAGTCAAATCGGAAGAAACCCCCATACAGGTGAGTACTACGTTGAGCCAATTCGAGACCCAGAACGTGTGAATGAATTCAGAAAATCTGTTGGTTTACCATCTTTAGAGACCTATTTAAGTCAATGGAATATCTTATGGGATGTCCAAAAACACAAGCAGCGCATTTCCGAAACAAAAGCAACAAACTAGTTGATAGCGCGACATCAAATTTGACTTTTGAAAGTAGAATAGGACTTGAATGAGATCTATTCTATTTTCACTGTATGAAGGCTCAGAATGATCCAGCAGAAATAGCAGCTAATTATGTAAACAGCACCAATAGGCACATCTTTCTGACAGGAAAAGCCGGTACCGGGAAAACCACTTTTCTAAGAAGTATCATTAGAAATACCTATAAGAATGTGGCAGTGGCTGCACCGACAGGTATTGCAGCAATCAACGCCGAAGGGGTCACTCTTCACTCCTTGCTGCAGCTACCTTTTGGTGTGTTTATCCCAGAGGACATCCCTTTTTCACAGCGGAACATTCAGGTCACAACACCTTCTACCCTATTCAAAGAAGCAAGGTTCGGCGCTCAAAAAAGGAAATTGATCAATGAGCTAGAGCTTCTCATTATTGATGAGGTCAGTATGCTTAGAGCTGACTTGCTAGATTGCATTGATGCAACTTTAAGAGGTATAAGAAAGAGAAGGTTTGACCCTTTTGGTGGCGTCCAGATCCTCTTCATCGGAGATCTTATGCAGTTGCCACCAGTAGTCCGAAACGAAGAAGCATCCTTACTAAATCAATTCTATGCATCGCCCTATTTTTTTGCTGCTAGTGCTTTGAAAGAAGCGCCACCTATAAGGGTAGAACTTGACAAAGTATATAGACAAAGCGATGAACGCTTCATCAGTTTGCTGAATAGGTTGAGACACAACGAACTTTCCTATCAGGACTCTCAACTTCTGAATGAAAAGTATGATGGAGAAAATTCAATCAATGAAGAGGGATATATTCATCTCACCACTCACAACGCAAAAGCAGATAAGATCAATAGCACACGTTTGAAAGAACTTTCTTCAAAGCAGCGGTCATTTGAAGCCGATATTGAAGGGGATTTTCCAGACAATGCTTTTCCAAATGAAAGAAAACTAACACTCAAGGAAGGTGCTCAGGTGATGTTCATCAAAAATGATCCGACAGGCAAAGGGAGGTTCTTCAATGGAAAGATCGGAACCATTACAGAACTGAGCGATGAAATATTGGTCACATTTGAAGACGATGAAGAGGTCAAGGTGGAGCAGTATGAGTGGGAAAATGCAAGGTATGTGCTAGAAAAGGCTTCAAATGAAATAGAAAAAAAGGTCATTGGAACCTTTAAACAATACCCT
>JABSPG010000445.1 GCA_013214445.1 Ekhidna sp.
CCTCCAACCAGAATGATACTTTTTGAAGATCCTAACATGATGGTGGAATTGATATCATGTAGACAGACAACAGCTCTTGATTTACCCATGAAAATCCTTGTTTGGGAGGAAAGTGAAGATGTCTACATTGGCTTTTTTGATCCAGTTGTAATGAAGAAACGCTTCTTGTTGGAAGAATGCGAGGATATCATAACCAGTATGTCAAGATTAAAAGTAAGGATTGTAAACGAGGCTCTCAGGGCTGACTAGAAATCGGGACAGCCCATCTTACCTTTTCCCATCTGAACTTCAGGGAGTCATCTGCAAAGTAAAAGAGCATGCGTTCTTGAACTTGATCTGCGAATCTTGGTTTTACCTTTACTCTAATTACGTGAAGAGAGTCTTTATAGTTGTAACTACCCCATTGTTCCCATTCGCGATTGAATATCAATGTCCATTCATCTCTACCAGGTATTGTGAAAAGAGCATAGCTTCCGCTTTCTAGTGACATTGAATCAACAAACATGTCTCCTGAAAGCTTAATATAGGTGGCGTTATTAGCTCCAGTTCTCCAGAGTTTGTCATACGGTACAAGGAACCCATCACCAGTGCCAAAAATTGCTCTTTTTTTGACAGCCGGACTACTAAACTCGATATATAGGTCTGTGCCGGCTATTCTAGTTGTATCCGTCCTTAGAGGCGAAGGTCTTTTTTGTGGGTTGGACGAACAACTGCAGACTAGTATCCAAGCTATGGTCAGAAGTGAAACGACTGATTTTGAACGTAATACTGTCCGAAAATGCAAAACCTTTTTCATGAACTAAGTGGATAACGTTCTGAAAAATAGTAGGTTACAATTTTGGGTATATTATTTGCCATACAGAGAATAAACTTGAGTAATTATGGGAATAATTGGCATTGAAATCCCTCAGCTAAATGAAGAACAAGATATTGAAGTTGAGGTAAGGGTCAACGGAATTAAAAAACAGTATCAATATAGGGTTGAAATCTTTCATTGGGATGATTGTCCATACCCAACAGAAGATCGTGTGGAATGCATCCGCCAGTTGGTAAACGGTTATGATAGCAATTGGGACTTAGCTCATATTGGTCTGCCAACTGACGAGTACATACCTATTACTTTTCGGAAGAAACGCTAGAAAGGTAGATCGTCATCTTGTGAAAAGTCCTCCTTTGCCCATTCCTGTGTAGGTGGAGGAGGTGTGTCCTGTGTTGGCATTGAAGAACTCTTTGGATCCACTCTCCAAGCCTGGAGGCTATTAAAGTACTTTACTTCGCCTTTTGGATCAGTCCATTTCCTGCCTTTTAAATTGAAGTTGACCGACACTTCATCTCCAACATTGATCGAGTCAAGTTGATCACAATTGCTTTGGATTAGCTCGAACTTCACATATTCAGGGTATTGCGGATTCTCAGCATACTCTAATACAAATTCTCGTTTTTTGAACGTCTCTTTGATATTCTGTGTGTCGTATTTTTCAACGATCTTGCCATCTACTGTCATGAATTTTTAAACTATTGTTCAACTATATTGGTTCAACTTGCAATAATGACAAAGTCTAAGAAATATTTTGTGCTTGGAGTCATCATTTTCGCGATAATCATGATTTTAATCGTGCTTGATTTCAGTCAGAGAACCAGAGCTCCGTGGAAGAAGCAAGAAATGCAGCAACAGGAATGAGTACTAATAAAGTTGATATATCTAAGATCGATCTAGAGAGGGAAAAAGATAAGATAACAGACTTGCCAGGACTTATAGAATATGCGCATCATGCTGGAAGCGCAATAATCAAACCCGAAGACAAGGGGAGGATAAAGGGTACTGCAATTTCTTCAATGCACGATCAGACCGATCGTCAATTTAGGCAGCTCTATGAACAGATGCAGACGCTCATTGAACAAGCAAAGTACTTGAAGAATAGAGTTGAAGTGTCTGAGAGAATCTATCAGGCCAATGTTCCTTTTCAACCAGTCGTCGGGAAAATCTATTTTTTGTACAAAAAGAAGGATGGGACAGATTTGCTATCTATGGTTAGCCCTGATGAATGGGGAGCTTCATTTCCATATGAAGCATTCGAAGCTGAGGTTAGGCTTTTGTCAGATCATACCTGGGAAATTGTACAAGCCAAGAATCAAGAGTACAAGTATTAGTCACCATTTGTCTAAGTGCTGTCTACTGTTTGTCTACCTGTAAATTAGATCGATATAGCTCTAAGAATCACAGATTTGCGTCATAGAAAGACGTTAATTATCTGGGAGAGAGTCTTCGATCTAAATTTTTAAAGACAAATGAAAAGAATTGTACATGTACTTTTACTTAGTGCGGTGATTACGAGCTGTGTGAATCACTCTGAAGAAGATTTGATTAGTTGTTCTAGTTCAAATCTCGCTATTGATAACATTACCTCGGAAAAATCTGGATGTGGCTCGCCTGGATCAATAACAATTGAAGTTAGTGGCGGAGAAGAACCGTATTCATTCAGTATTGATGAGCAGAATTTTCAATCTTCCGCCGTATTCAATGATCTTGTTGCTGGCGATTTTTTGATCTCAGTGACTGATGCTTTGGGATGTACGGTCACGGAGAACCACACATTATTGTCTGAGGAGTCCTCAATAAGCCTTTCCATACAGACTGAAAATTCTGACTGTTCTTCAGACACGGGTATAATTGTTGTAAATGCTTCTGGAGGTTCTGGAGTACTTACTTTCTCACTGGATAACAGTTCCTTTCAAGAGAGCAATACTTTTACCGATCTTGCTGTTGGTGATTATAGCATCGTTGCAAGAGATGGTGAAGGATGTGAGGTATCAACTGCAGTGACGGTAGGTATTGATGTAGGACTTATTGCAGACATTATGCCCATAATAGCAAGTAATTGTGCGATTTCTGGATGCCATAATGGTTCAATTTCTCCTAACCTATCTAATTCGTCCAATGTGATTGCGAGTTCTGCAAGAGTAAAAGCAAGGACTCAAGCTAGAACAATGCCACCCTCGGGGCGTTCAATATCAGGAGAGCAAATAGATCTTATTGCTTGCTGGGTGGACGATGGTGCTAAGAATAACTAATTATCTAAATATGAAAAAATTCATCTTAATTCTATTTTGCTTTTATTCGTTGAGTTGCCTTGGTCAGCGTTATAAAACGGACAGCTCATATATTCGCTTCTTTTCTAGTGCTCCAATGGAAGATATTGAGGCTATCAATAATTCAGCCACAAGTATCGTAGACATTGAAACTGACGCAATGGTTATTGTAATTCCTATCAATGCCTTCCAATTCGAGAAGAAGTTGATGCAGGAGCATTTTAATGAGAATTACCTAGAATCCGAGAAGTATCCCAAAGCAACCTTTAAAGGCAAAATTGTTGAATGGAGTAAGAATAAAGGAGTCTCGAAGGCGAAAGCTGAGGGTACATTGGAGTTGCACGGTGTAGAAAAGGAGGTAAGCATTGAGGGAGAAATCGATTACACAGACGATGTAATAAAGATATCAACTGTGTTTTCAATAAAATTGGAAGACTACAAGATCAAAATTCCCAAGGCGGTATTTTACAAGATTGCTGAAGAAGTAGAAGTTACTGCCAAACTAGAATACAAAACATATGAAAAAGACTAGTCTATTATTCTTGGGTTTTCTATTTAGTCTCACACTATATGGACAGGAGGAGCTAATGGCTCTGCTTGATGCTGAAGACACTGAGGACAAAGGTTTCGTTTCTGCTACCTTTAAAGGGACGCGGGTGATCAACGGTCATTCCATAGAGACAAGAACAAATGGTGTGCTTGAGTTTATAATCAGCCATAGGTTTGGAGCCTTGAATACCGGATATGAAGAGTTCTGGGGTTTAGATTTTGCAAATATTAGGCTAGGATTGGAATACGGTATCACTGATAA
>JABSPG010000446.1 GCA_013214445.1 Ekhidna sp.
GCTGTTCAATAAACCAATGAAAACACTCATGGAAGTAACCGCAGTAACTACAATCGCTATTTGACCAAAATTCGGGATAAATGTGAATTCAAATAGAAACTGACCTAGAAGTGTGCAAAAGAGTCCTGCTAGAAAAATCCCACTGATTGCACCTAATGCCCCCAAGAACAAGTACTCTGCAATGGTAATAATCCACAATTGCTTACGGGAAGCACCTATCGTCCTCAATAGGACATTTTCTTGCACTCGTTGAAACTTGCTCAATATGATTGAACTAATCATTACGATGATCCCAGTACCAATACTGAAGAATGCCATGAATTGTATCACAAATGCGACCTTACCTAGTACATCTTCCAGGGTTTTCAAAATCAACTCCAGATCGATGATTGAAACATTTGGAAAAGATTTTACAACAGCCTGTTGATACTTTGCTGAGGTGAGCATATCATCGATACGAGTGACCAATACATGAAATTGAGGGGCTCGCTCCAAGACACCTGAAGGAAATAAAACCAAGAAGTTTGTCTGTACGCGCCTCCAATCGATCTCTCTAAAACTGCCGACGTATGTTTTTAGAATGGCTCCTTGAACATTAAATACCAACTCATCCCCTATCTCGATATCCAAATTGTCTTTGTATCCCTCTGCTACACTTATGAAAATACTATCGTTCCGAACCTCTCCTAACCACTCACCATCAACAATCTTCTCCGAGCTAATCAATGAATCTCTGTAGGTGACCCTATACTCTCTACTGTATGCCCAGTCGGAAATGGAAACCGTAGTGTCATTGAATGCCTCATCTTTGGTATAACCGTTCACTTCCAACAATCGCATGGTCACCACTGGAACATCTTGCACTATAGGAAGGTCATACTCCTTTGTCAAGTCCTTAATTGCATCATGCTGTTGAAACTGAATATCAAAAAGTACGGTATTGGGACGATTATTTGCAGCAGATAATGAAACACGCTGTACCAATAAATCTTGCATGAAATACAATGTTGCCAAAAAGGAAGTACCCAGGCCAAGGGCCATGATTAGCACCACGGTTTGATTATTGGGACGATAAAGGTTTGAGAACCCTTGTCTCCATACATAGGCCAGATTAGCTGGAATGATTTTTCGAGTAAGCCAACTGATTCCCTTTCCCAAAAATCCTAAGAAGAGAATCGAACCGATGAGAATAGCCGAAAAAACCAGCGACTCAGTGAAGGACTGTATCTGCCAGTACACCGATAGAAAAATAAAAAGGATGATTCCGAAGAGAATGGGAATCAGTGCTTTATCAAAACTGCTATTGCCAGATCCAAGTCCGACTCGAATAGCTGAAAGTGGGCTTATTCTCCTCAAACTGATCAAGGAAAGTAGTCCAAACAACAAGGAAATAACTACACCAATTAAGACCCCCACAAGTAAGGCGGGGTAGTATGGCACTGGTTCCAAATCAATAGGAAGAAAATCTTGCACCACCACTGGCAGATACATATGAATGATCAGGCCTAGGACACTTCCAATAAATGAACCAATAAAACCAAAGAGCGTTACCTGAATCAGGTAGACACTTACCGCTTGTTTGGCTTTCATTCCAAGACACCTAAGCACTGCAACAGCCTGCACCTTGCTCTTTGCATAAACGTAGATGGAACTTGCAACTCCAAGACATCCCAGTAGCAATGCCGTAAAAGCCACAAGCTCTAGGAAATTTGAAAGGTTATCAAAATCTTCACCCGTTTCTCGCTTCTCTTCTGCCACAGTCTCTACATCAAAGCCTTTACTTTCTGTATGATTGGACAATTTTCCCCATACATTGGTCGTATCCGGATCTTCTGGAAATTGAAAATAATGAACATAGTTAATTCTACTCCCTTTTTGGATGAGACCCGTGCTATCCAACAATTGACAAGGAATATAAACGACGGGAGAAATACTAGAAGAAACGTCCGTCTGACCTGGTATCTGAGTGATCGCACCCAAAATTTCGAATGTCAGATTTCCTACATGGAGACTGTCCCCGACCTGCGCGTCGTACTGGATCATAAGCTTTTCATCAACGAGCGCATATCTTCCCGTTTGAAAGCTAGAAGCGGCTTCAGCGGGTTTGCTTACAATGGCTCCATAGTATGGGTATGCACCTTCAAGTGCCCTCACCTGGACCAATCTGGTACCTCCAGATTTTTGAAACATGACCATCGAAGCGAAGTATCGTTCCTGAGAGAAATCCGCTGACATAGATCGGAAGGAGGTCAATAAGCTATCTGGCAAATCTTTGCTACCCCTTACTCGAACATCGGATCCTACTAAGCTCTTCGCCTGTTTGTCAATCTCACCAAGCAAATTTTCTCTAAATGAGGTAATCCCAACCATTGCAGCGATTCCGAGCGAGATGGAGGCAATAAAAAGTAGTAGCTTACCCCTACTTTTTCGACTATCTCTCCATGCCATGATCCATGGCCATGATCTGCTATACTCGGTTTTTTCTATCGTAATTTTCTTATCCAAGGCTATGCGTCTTTACTAACCAAAATTAAGACTGCAAAGCAGCTGCCAAGGCCTGGCTACCTGCACGTTCGGCTACCACTTGCCCACCTTTTATCTGTATGATCTTGCTGGTTTTCTCAGCCAACTCCAGATCGTGTGTGACAAGGATCAAGGTCGTTCCTTTTTCTTTGTTTATTTGAAAAAGCAAATCCTCTACCGCCTGTCCTGTTTCTTCATCCAAGTTGCCCGTTGGCTCATCTGCAAACAAAATCTTGGGTTCATTAGAAAATGCACGAGCAATGGCAACCCTCTGCTGTTCACCTCCTGACAACTGAGAAGGGTAGTGACTTACACGATCTCCAAGCCCCACACGATCCAATAACTCAGTAGCTCTCTTTCTTGCTCCTTTCTCTCCTCTCAACTCAAGAGGAATCATAACATTCTCAAGTGCGGTTAAAGTCTGGATCAATTGAAAATTCTGGAAAACAAATCCAACATGTGCATTTCTAATCTGCGCCATCTCATCCTCAGACAGCTTATCCAGCAAAATATGATTCAAGGTGATGGAACCTTCCGATGGCCTATCCAGTCCTGCACAGAGTCCCAACAAGGTGGTTTTTCCACTACCAGAGGGTCCCACTATTGCAACCGATGAGCCTTCCATTATTTCAAAATTCACCTTGTCCAGCACATGAACCTCTTTGGTTCCATTTTTAAAAGTTTTGGAGACAGATGCAACCTCCAGAATCGTAGTATCGTTGGCCATTTAAAAAAATTTAGTATGTAAACGAAAAGTACTAGCTCATGTTTATGTTCTAGATTTAATTGATAAAATTCCGCCTAGGCGGTGAAAAAACAAGCTAAATTCCCACATGAACTATAGATTGCTTCTTCCTATACTGCTGCTTCTGCTAGGGGCTTGTTCAAGTCCTGAATCTGGGAAACAGACTCCCGAAGTAAAATCAACTAATGAGAAGAAAAATGTAGCGACCAAAGAAGAAAAACAAAAGTCTATTCTTTTCTTTGGGAATAGCATTACTGCTGGCTATCAACTTGATATGGATCAAGCTTTTCCGGCATTGATTCAAAAACGTTTAGATTCACTAGGACTCAATTATCAAAGTATCAATGCTGGGCTAAGTGGTGAAACCTCTGCTGGAGGGAAAAGTAGAATAGGGTGGGTACTAAAGACTATCCCAGACATCTTCGTCTTGGAACTAGGTGCCAATGACGGATTGCGAGGACTTCCCTTAGATGAAACTATAAAAAATCTTCAAGACATTATTGACCAAGTAAGAAAAGAGAATTCGGGTGTCAAAGTAGTTGTTGCAGGAATGATGGTACCGCCGAACCTTGGACCAGATTATAGTCAAGAATTTCAGAATGTGTTCAAGAAAATTGCAAAAGACAATGACG
>JABSPG010000447.1 GCA_013214445.1 Ekhidna sp.
GCTAATTGCTTGTGTGATGGCACCCGTACTAGGAGGGATAGACCAAGCTTTTCAGTTTATTCAGGAATACACCGGTGTAGTAAGTCCAGGAATATTGGCAGTCTTTCTGCTAGGACTTTTTTGGAAGAAGGCAAGTAACAAAGGAGCAATTCTTGGAGTGATTCTATCTATACCGGTGGCTTTGGCATTGAAGTTTCTAACCGTGCTGCCATGGATGCATCAAATGGGACTGACAGCTTTGATTACTATGGGAATCATTGCCACGATTAGCTTCATAGAAGTAAAAGATCGAGACGAAAAAGCCATATCATTTGATGGGGAGCTTTTCAAAACCAGCTCTTCGTTCAATATCAGCGCGTTTGTTGTCTGCGTTTTATGCGCATTGCTTTATGCGTTGTTCTGGTAGTAGGTAAAGTGATGTTTAGGTTCAAAAAAATAAATAAGTTCAAATGAAAGAGGCATTCAAAGAATACTCTCACAGAAGGTACAACATCCTAACAGGGGAGTGGGTACTGGTATCTCCTCATAGAACCAAACGTCCCTGGCAAGGGAAACAGGAAACAATATCACACGAGAAGAGGCTCGAATATGATGAGAGCTGCTATCTGTGTCCTGGTAACCTAAGAGCAAATGGTGAACGTAATCCCAATTACACATCCACTTTTGTATTTGAAAATGATTTCGCAGCGATACAGAGCGATGTAGAATCCTTTGAGACGGATGAGGAATTCTTCAAATCTAAGTCTGAGAAAGGGATTTGTCGAGTGATCTGCTTTTCTCCCAGACATGATTTGACTTTACCTCAAATGGAGCAAAGCCAACTGCAGGAAGTAGTGAAGACGTGGAAGGACCAATACAATGACTTGGCAGAGAAATCCTTTGTGAACCATGTTCAGATTTTTGAGAATAAGGGGGAGGTAATGGGTTGCTCCAACCCCCATCCACACGGACAGATATGGGCACAGGAATCCATTCCTGTAGAGGTAACCAAGAAGTGCAATATGCAGTCAGCGTATTTTCAGAAGAATGAAAGGGTATTACTAGCATCCTATTTGCAACAAGAACTAGAGAAGCAGGAGAGGGTACTTTATGAGAATGAGCACATGGTTGTCCTTATTCCATTTTGGGCTGTATGGCCCTATGAAGCCATGATTGCTCCGAAGAAAGCGTCACCAAGTATTGCTAGCTTGTCCGTTGAAGAGATAAGTGATTATGCAGACGCATTGAGATGGTTGACTATCCGATATGACAACCTTTTTCAAACGTCTTTTCCTTACTCATCTGGGATACATCAGGCGCCAACGGATGGTCAGGATCATCCGGAGTGGCATTGGCATATGAGTTTCTATCCACCTTTACTTCGATCAGCTACTGTGAAGAAGTTTATGGTAGGCTATGAAATGTTTGCCAATCCTCAACGTGACATCACGCCTGAACAGGCTGCTGAGACATTAAGACAGCTTTCTTCTGAATACTATTTGTCCTAAATATTTCAGTTTTTGGAATGATTAGATAACCCATATTTACAGCATGAAGAATTGGGCAATAACTGTTTTTACTTTTGGAATCCTATCCTTTGGCTGTGTGCCTTCAGCGGAGCATGGAGGTCAAGAGGTACCAGAAAACATGGTTTTGATCCCGGCAGGGGAGTTTGTTATGGGAGGCAGGAGCGATCAGGCGTATGAAGATGAGTTTCCTAGACATAAAGTAAAAGTATCGGCTTTCTTCATGGATCAGCATGAAGTTACGAATGAACAGTTTCAAAAATTTACGGAGGAGACGAGCTATAAAACCGTCGCTGAACGTGACATAGACTGGGAAGAAATAAAAAAGCAACTGCCTGAAGGGAGTTCAAAACCACCTGATTCTGTATTGCGAGCAGGATCTTTGGTGTTTGAAAGCACGAATACAACTAACCTTCGCGATTATACACAATGGTGGATATGGACCGTTGGAGCAAATTGGAGGGAGCCTGAAGGACCAGGTAGCAATATTGAAGACAGAATGAATCACCCGGTAGTTCATATTGCATGGGAGGATGCACAGGCTTATGCGGAATGGGCAGGGAAGAGACTGCCAACAGAGGCGGAATGGGAATGGGCCGCTTCTGGGGGTAATGATGAAAATAAGTATCCATGGGGTAATGAACCGGTTAGTCAGGCTTATACAAAAGCTAATTTTTGGCAGGGAGTATTTCCCATGCAGAATTTGGAGAAGGATGGATTTTATGGCACAGCACCAGTAGGGTCATTTCCAACCAATGCATTTGGTTTGTCTGATATGGCTGGCAATGTTTGGGAATGGTGTCAGGATAGATACGATGTGCGATCCTACAGGAATGACCAAGAGTCTGGATTAGTTACCGATCCCAAAGGGAGTGGGCAGTACTATGATCCTCGTGAGCCATACACACCGAAGCATGTGATTCGTGGAGGATCATTTCTTTGTAATGATAGTTATTGCAGTGGGTATCGTACTGCAAGAAGGATGAGTTCAAGCAAAGATTCCGGATTCAATCATACTGGTTTTAGGTGCGTTAAGGACCTATAGTTCATAGTTCCTTAAAAGATGTCAAACTTCTTACTACTTCAATCGGATTCCTTCGGAGACAAGATGGATTAGTTTCTTCTTATAGAGAATACCTACAGATCTTTTGAAGTTCTTTTTGCTCATTTGCAGTGCAGATTGAATATCCTCTGGATCACTTTTATCATGAAGGGGTAAAAATCCATCGGATTTCTTGAGTTCATCTAAAATTTGTTGAGCACCTCGTTCTAAGTTCTCCAGTCCTTCTTTCCTCAAACTGACATCTATCTTCCCATCTGGTCTTAGTGTTTTGATGAAGCCTTTGATCTTGTCGCCTTCAAGCACATCATGGAAAAGATCATTTGAATAGATCAGCCCCCTGTGCACATTATTAATCACCACGTTGGTTCCAAGTTCCGTTGTATTGGTAATCAGCAGATCTACCTCGTCCCCCTCAGCTACACTGATCTCAGAACTAAAGTGTTTCGCAACTTTTGCAGTAGCTGCAAGCCTGTCCGTTCTCCCATCTAGAAAGAGATATACCAAGACCCATTGCCCTTTCTTCAACTTATTGTTTTGTTCACGAAAAGGGACCAGCAAATCTTTGTCTATGCCCCAATCCAAGAAAGCCCCGACATTATTTGTGTCAATAACCTTCAAGAATGCAAATTGGTCTACCGTGGCGTGGGGTGTCTGAGTAGTGCAGATAATCCGATCTTCAGAGTCTCTGTAGACAAAAACCTTTAATTGATCTCCTTTTCTTGTTCCCGAAGGAATGTATTTGGTAGGGAGTAACACATCTTCTTCACCATCAGTAAGGTATGCTCCTGGATCGGTAATCCGATCAACTTCCAAAACATGATAAATGCCAATTTCCATTAGAAGCAAAGGTATACGCTGCTATCCTAGCATTTTGGAAGCGAATAAAGTTAATTTGGAATTGCATCGATAATTCCTCCATTGAGCACTTTTCAAGAAGCAACGTTATTTATTCCAGATATCTCAGGTTTTACCAAGTTTGTAAAAACCACAGAGCTAAATCACAGTAAGCATATTATTGAGGAGCTCATCAATATTATTATTTCAGAAGGCAAGAAAAGCTTCGAAATCGCTGAGATCGAAGGGGATGCAGTCCTCATGTATCATAAATCATCCATGGCTCCATCAGATATTATTGCGGTGGCAAAGCGAATTTATGTGGCTTTTCATCGCCATTTGAAATCTTACGAACACAATCGTATTTGTGAGTGTGGAGCATGTACCACAGCAGTTGATTTACAGTTAAAATTTATTGCTCATCAGGGAGCATTTGGCTTTGCAAAGTATAAGACTGGTAAGGCAAAGCCATTTGGTGATTCAGTGATTGCCATTC
>JABSPG010000448.1 GCA_013214445.1 Ekhidna sp.
ATTTACTTATGCTTTTTTACAGTCCATCTTATTTTACAAACTATGCATCTCCGCATAAGGTATTGGAATATTTATCTTCAGGCAAGCCTATCTTGGCACCGGTGATGAGCGACTATTTAAATCAACAACACCTCATTGCTATGGAAGACAGTGAAGAAAGATGGTTGGAGCGGCTGAAGGACATTCGGGACAAATACCACTTATATAATTGTACAACATTGAACAAACAACGAACAGCTTTCGCCTTAAGTAACACTTATGACCACCGTGTATGTGAAATTGAAGAAATAATCTCAATGGAGTTGAATGATAATTCTCGAACAGCATAATGAGCTTCGTTTCCGTATAGTTTAAGTTTGTCTCATGAAGCGCAAAAAGGTTATTATTTTTCTCTACAACCGACTTTTTGATCCGCTAATCCAGTCCAACTTTTGGCTGTATGTCAAGGATTATCTGCAAGATCCTGATCGAAAGGTTGATTTTTATCTAATCACTTATGAAGATCCTGAATTGCCTTTGACTGGAGCTCAACAAAAACTAGTCGATGAATGGATCGATCAGGGATTGAAATGGAAAAAGCTTAAATGGAATCCAGGTACAGGATTCAAGGCCAAGGCCTTTGATATCATTCAGGGATTCTTTGCGGTGCTTGGATTAAGACTTCAGGGCTACAAACACGCCTTATCGCTAGCTTCTGTTGCTGGTACTTTCCTGTATCTCTATTGGCTGTTGATTAGAAATCGATTTTTCCTCTATCAATTTGAACCACATTCGGAATACGCCATTGACAACAAGATGTGGGGGGAAGAAAGCTTACAGTATAAGCTAAGTCATTACCTGGAAAGAAAAGCGGCATCCAAAGCCACAGTAATTGCTTCAGGTACTCGATTCATGGAGGAGCGAATCAAACAAGAATGGAAGTTTAATGCGTCGTTTTTTAAGATCCCTACAGTGGCGAATGACCAAAAATTCATTCATAGTTCAATAGATCGCGAGAGAGTGCGAGCAGAATTGTCCTTCTCTTCAGAAGATCGTGTGCTGTTCTACCCTGGCAAATTTGGGGATCTATACTATCGAGAGGAAGCGGCTTTCATGTTTAAATGGCTCAAAGAAGAAATCCCAAGTCTTCACTTTTTGATTGTTACCCCGCATGAAGATGAGGAGGTTATTGCTTTATTCGATCAAGCCGGAGTTTCGCAACCGGATTATACGATCAGACATTCCGATTATGCTGAAATCCATCAATATTTTTCGGCAGCTGATTTTGCATTGATTTCGGTACCACCAGGACCCTCCAAAAAATTCATTTCTAACATTAAAGTGGGGGAATATCTTTGTGCTGGACTGCCCTTCTTGATTACAAAAGGGATTTCTGAAGACTACATCTATGCGATTGAGAAAAAAGTCGGTGTTGTGGTGGAGGATTTTAAGGAGGATTTCGTCCGGCAAGCTGCATCAGAAGTGAAAGAATACTTAGAAGCTGACCGAGAGGCACAACGTGAACATTGCAGAACGGTTGGTTTGGACTACCGAGGTTTTAATAAGTTGAATGGTATATTTAAAGACGCAATCGAGGCGTTGATTTCAAAATGAACATAGACGGCAAGAATATTTTAATAACGGGCGGCACGGGTTCGTTTGGCAAAGCTTATGTTGAATATCTACTAAATAACTACAAGCCAAATAAGCTGGTTATTCTTTCCCGAGATGAACAAAAACATTACGCTCAAAAACGGGAATTCGAGCAATGGAGGACAAAAGTTCAATTCGTTATTGGAGATGTAAGAGATCGGGACAAAATACATGAAACTTGTCGAGGAATTGACATAGTGATACATAGCGCGGCAATGAAGCATATGCCAATGGCTGAAGAGCACCCCATGGAAGCGATTAAAACCAATGTTTTAGGAAGTCACAATTTGATAGATGCTTGCGTGGCAAATGGTGTTCAAAAAGTGGTTGCTCTTTCTACTGACAAGGCTGCACTACCTATTAATGTTTATGGTGGGACCAAACTGCTACTCGAAAGACTGTTCATATCAGCAAATGCTCAATTTGGTGATATCACTAAGTTTTCGGCCGTAAGGTATGCCAATGTTTTTGGTTCTAAAGGATCTGTTGTTCCACTATTTCTAAAGCTAAAAGCATCAGGAGTATTACCTGTTACTGATCTTGAAATGACAAGATTTAGTATAACAATGCAGCAGGGAATAGACTTGGTTCAATTTGCCTTAGAAAAAAGTCTAGGAGGAGATATCATAGTACCGATTACCAAATCATATCGGGTAGGCAATGTGGCTACTGCAGTTTGTGAAGATTGCCAAAAGGAAATCATTGGTCCAAGAGCATCGGAAAAAATGCATGAAGTTCTTATTTCTAGTTTTGAGGCAAGCTGTGCGCTTCGAGCGGGAAACTATTACGTTTTAGTTCCTAATAAAGAAGACGTATTGCAGCTTTACCTCGATCATTATTCTGGAAAGCGATTCGAGGGAGAGGAATATAGCTCGGGGAACAACGAATACTTTTTAACAGTAGAAGATATTAAGCGACAAATCGCCGAGTTAGATCATGAATAATCCTCTATTGTCAGTGATTATGCCTGTTTTCAATGGTGAGAAATACATTGCAGCGGCTATCCAATCAGTTCTAAATCAAAGTTATGATAATCTGGAGCTATTGATTATTAATGACGGAAGTACTGATAGTTCCCAGGAAGTTATCAGCACTTTTGATGACTCTAGGATTAGATGCTTTCAGCAGGAAAATAATGGGGTGAGTGCGGCAAGAAATGTAGGGTTGGCTGCTTTGAGTGGAGAGTATTTGGTATGTCTTGATGCTGACGATATGCTTACTGAGGATAGCATACAGCTTCGTATGAATGTCTTCGCAGAACAGCCGGACATTGCTTTTGTAGATGGAGCTGTTGAAAAAGTAAATGCATCGGGAACGACTTTGTTAAGTAGATGGACACCTAAGTACTATGGGAATCCATTAAATGATTTGTTAAATCTAACGGGACATTCTTTTTTTGGGCCTTCGTGGATGGTAAGAAGCGAATTGATAAAAGGTGTTCGTTTCAGAGAGGAGATGACTCACGCGGAGGATCTGCTTTTTTATCTTGAACTTTCGAGAGGTGCCAGAAATACTTACAAGTGTATTTCTGAAGTAACTCTGAAATATAGGGTTCACGCATCTTCAGCAATGCGAGGGAGTCTCCATAAACAAGAAGCAGGCTATCAGAGAATTTTAACAGAAATACAAGATTGGACAGAGTTATCTAAAGAAGCCAAAAGAAATTTCCGTCGAAAGACGGCATCAATAATGTTCAAGTCGTACATATCAAATGGTGAAATCTCAAATGCAATTAAGATTCTGAATCAGAATAAGCAGAGTCTCAGTATAAAAGATCTACTGATAAAAAGTTAATGAGAGTTATTCATATCAGTAATTCGTTCGAGAGGACTAGTCATACTTTTATTCGATCATACGTACTTAAGTCGAATACTTTTGGGCAGAGTTTAACTGTATCAACATCTGAAGGAGATTCTCTAGCCGATAAGACCCTACCGCAGATTTACTACGACAGAACAATACCAAGAGAACTAATCTTCTACCTCTATGATAAAATCTTAAGTAAGACACGACGACAGAGGGCTTGGGATAAAGTCATTAAGGAGTTTGATCCAGTAATTATTCATGCCCATTTTGGGTTGATTGGAATTTTAGCAAAAGAATTAATGCGAGATTTAGAGATTCCATTTGTTACCAGCTTTTATGGATATGACGCTTTTCAGCTACCAAGACAAAATCCTCTTTATACCGACAATCTTGATGCATTGTTCGAGGAGAGGAGAGCCTATTTCATGGTAGAGGGTCCACACTTAAAAAAACAG
>JABSPG010000449.1 GCA_013214445.1 Ekhidna sp.
ATCTTGAGCAATCAATACCTTGTTTACTTTCTTTCCTTCAGCCCCTGTCTGATGAGTAACTAGCGTTCCCCCCAGAATATCTTTGGACTTTGGCGCCACTTCGTCAAGGTTTTTTGCAAGCACTACTCCATTGGAGCCGGTCTCATTCACTTTGCCTTTTCCTCTTCCTCCCGCATGAATTTGAGCTTTGATTACATACCACTCTGTTCCGGTAGCTTGATTCAATTCTTTTGCTGCTTCTACTGCTTTTTCAGGCGTATCTGCAACAACTCCCTCTTGAATTGTTACTCCGTAAGACTTGAGTATTTCTTTGGCTTGGTATTCGTGAATGTTCATGGATTTTAAATTTTCTGCGAAGCTAAATCATCAAAAACGTATAACCAAGTTGATCATCTTTCTGTTCACTTTATTGCTAGTCATAAGCCTATCTTTGCGATATGCTAAAAGCCAACAATATTCAAAAGTCATACAATGGCTTGGAGGTACTTAAAGGAATAGACCTTGAGATTGATAAAAAGGAAATCGTGAGTATTGTTGGAGCCTCGGGAGCAGGTAAAAGTACGCTTCTTCACATCTTGGGTACCTTGGATACTCCGGATCAGGGCATTGTTTCATTGAATGGCGTGGAGATGTCTACATTACCCCAAAGGAAGATGTCCAAGTTTCGAAATGAGGAGATTGGTTTCATTTTTCAATTTCACAATCTATTCCCAGAATTTACTGCCCTTGAAAATGTTTGCATACCTGCATTTATCAAAGGAAATGCTGATGCAAGATCCAAAGCAAATGATTTATTGGATCGGTTGGGATTAGGGGATAGGGCAGAACACAAGCCTTCTCAGCTATCTGGAGGTGAGCAGCAGCGTGTTTCTGTTGCTCGAGCATTGATCAATGATCCGTCAATCGTTTTTGCGGATGAGCCAAGTGGTAATCTTGATTCAGCAAGCGCTGATGAACTACATCAGTTATTCTTTGATCTAAGAAAGGAAATGGGACAAACCTTTGTCATTGTTACGCACAACATGGAGTTGGCAGGAATGGCTGACCGAAGATTGGAGATAAAAGATGGCTTAGTTACAATTTGACGAGCTTGAGTCAGGGGATCAAATACATGCTTTTCGCTTCGTTTACGTTCACTTTGATGAAGGTATGTGTTAAGCTAATACCTCATATTCCTGCAATAGAGATTATTTTATTTAGAACAGTAATTTCCTTAGGAATCAGCCTTTTCTTTTTGACTAGGCAAAGAGTGAGTGTTTGGGGAAATAACAAGTTAGTCTTGGTAGGCCGAGGAGTAACTGGAGCAACTGCGTTAATCATCTACTTCAGCTTACTGCAACAGATCCCACTTGCCACGGCCTCTACCTTGCAGTATCTGGCTCCAATCTTTACGGCAGTTTTAGGTATCTATTTAGTGGGCGAGCGGGTGCAGAAATTACAGTGGTTATTTTTCGCTATGAGTTTTGCTGGTGTGTTGGTGATTCAAGGGTTTGACCCAAGGATTTCTTTTTGGCATCTACTTATGGGCATAAGTGCCTCCTTCTTCATGGGGCTGGCATACAACTTCATTCGAAAACTAAAATCAAGTGAACACCCTTTGGTCATTATTATATATTTCCCAATGGTCATGCTTCCAATTTCCGGGATATGGTCTGCTTTCGTATGGGTCCAGCCGCAGGAGTGGGATTGGTTGGTGTTGATCTTAGTAGGTTTATTTACCCAGATTGCACAGTTCTTGATGACCAAAGCGTATCAGAAAGAGGAACTTAGTAAAGTTTCGATTCTTACCTATATAGGGATTATCTATTCGCTGGCTTTCGGATTTTTCCTTTTTGATGAAACATACAACATGATTACTTATGCGGGTATGGCGCTTGTACTGTCAGGGGTGATATTAAATGTGGTTTGGAAGAAAGTTCCCAGGAAAACTTAGGACGGTCCAAACTCTTCAATCCGACTGTTGATTTTGAATTCTCCTTCGGCTTAATTTGCACGCAAATCAACATCCAAAACATGGGAAGAGCATTTGAATACAGACGAGCAGCTAAAGAAAAGCGATGGGATAAGATGAGTAAGGTTTTTCCTAAGCTCGCAAAAGCGATCACTGTAGCGGTAAAGGAAGGTGGTCCTGAGCCTGAAATGAATGCTAAACTCCGCACTGCCATTCAAAATGCAAAGGCAGAAAACATGCCTAAGGATAACATTGAAAATGCCATCAAGCGTGCAGCTGGAAAGGATAGCGATGACATTAGTGAGGTGACGTACGAAGGGAAAGGTCCGCATGGTGTCCTGGTATTTGTAGAATGTGCGACAGACAATACCACAAGAACTGTGGCAAATGTGAAGTCGTACTTCAATAAATCTGGTGGAGGTTTCGCTCCCTCGGGATCTCTGGAGTTTATGTTCTCCAGAAAGGCCGTTTTTGAATTTGAAAAAACAGATGGTATGGATATCGAGGAGCTGGAATTGTCTTTGATCGATGGTGGTCTAGAGGAGATAGAGGAGAATGAAGGAGTTTTTTACGCCTATGCTGACTACACCAACTTCGGTGATCTTTCAAAAATCCTGGACGATCTCGAGATAGAAATAAAAAAAGCCACTTTAAAGCGAATCCCGACAAGCCCTGTTGAGTTCTCTGATGAACAGCTAGAAGAAATTGAAAAAATGCTGGACAAAATCGAGGATGACGATGACGTACAAGCTGTTTTCACGAATATTGCTTGATGACGATAAGAGCGAGTAAAGCCCAATGGGTACTCGTTATCAGTTCGGGAGTTTTTCTCGGATTTGTGCTATACGTCTATAAGGCATTTGGCATTGAACAAGGTGTATCCTTTTCTGGTCACGACTTACTCGAAAGAGTGTTCCTGTTTGGTTTTGGAGCCAGTACCGTATTTGCACTAAACGAGTTCATCCTACGACCTTACTTCAAGGTCGGTAGCCTTTCAAGTACTGTTTGTTGGATTGTTTGGGAAGTATGGAGTGCCGGGACGGCAATTCATACCATCTTCAATTACTTCTGGAATTGGACTGAAAGTGCCTGGCATTCGTATTTTCTACTACTGGGTGAAGTTTCTACTGTCTTTGCAATTCCATTCTTATTGTATTTTCTGATTTCTCGCAGAGAGTCTAGTATCCAGACTAGCAGCCAGCTATTTACTTTTAAATCAGCGAACGGCAAAGAAGCGTTTGCAATCAAAAAGGAACACCTGCTTTACGTTAAAGCTGAGGATAATTATGTGAGCATCGTTTATAATCACAAAGGGGAGGAACGATCGACTGTCCTGAGAAGAAAGCTCTCTAGCCTTCTCGAGGAATACCCAGATTTAAAGCAGGTGCATCGCTCGTACTTGGTTAATCCTACTTCGGTACAGAGAATCGAAAAGAAACCAAAGTCCACCAAAGTCCATTTCTCTACAGGTAGTAGTGTGCCAGTGTCAGAGACATTTAAAGATACGCTAGCAAAGTTCTAAAACTCGCCACTTACTGAGGAAATTCACCACAAGAACGGCATTTCTGGAGCGTACGCATCACTTAGATGCTAAGTTTGAAAAATGAAAATAATGCGGCTAGGTCTCGTTTCCCTAATGATAGGAGTGTTACACGGATGTGCCTTTAAGAGTGAGAAAATAGAGAAAGTGGATGACTACCTGGATTCTCTCTACCATGTAGACGGTTTTGAGGGCACGATGGTGATTGGAAACAGAGATGGAATAATTTATCAAAAGGAGCAGGGTTTAGCTAACCGAGAGTGGAGCATCTCTCATAGCCTCGATACACGGTTTGATATTGCTTCCTTGAATAAATCTTTCGTTGGCTATATGATCATGCAGCTGGTAGAAAGCGGCAGTCTAAAACTCTCTGATAAGATCAATG
>JABSPG010000045.1 GCA_013214445.1 Ekhidna sp.
TTTATACCCGCTGGTATTTGCTTAACCAATCCCCTGTCTTTTCAGAGAATTTTGTTGTCTCGACTCGATCCATATCACTTGTGCGAAACAGCTGCTGCTTACAGATAGAATGATACATACCACTCACTGGAACCTTTGAATCATTTATCATGTATATACATACAACTAATTTTTAAGAAAAAGAAAAAATGAGTAATTCCATATTATTTGAAGCCTTTCAACTGGGTCGTATCTCCCTAAAAAACAAAGTAGTGATGGCGCCTATGACCAGAAGTCGTGCGGATCAAGATCACGTCCCTACCGACATCATGGCTACTTACTATCAGCAACGAGCCAATGCGGGTTTGATCATTACAGAAGGTACAGCACCTTCACCAAATGGTGTCGGCTATGCGAGGATACCAGGAATCTACAATGAGCAACAAATTGCTGCCTGGAAACCGGTGACAGAAGCTGTGCACGCAGAGGGAGGCAAAATCTTTATGCAACTGATGCACACGGGTCGCGTGTCACATCCTCTGAACCTGCCGGAAGGGTCAACAATACTTGCTCCATCCGCCATTGCACCTGCAAATACTGAAATGTATACCGATCAGGAGGGTAGCCAACCCATTCCTACGCCAAAAGAAATGTCTATTGAGGACATTAAAGAGGCCGCTAATGAATACGTGCAGGCTGCCAAAAATGCGATAACGGCAGGTTTTGATGGAGTAGAATTACATGCCGCAAACGGATACCTATTGGAGCAATTCATCAATCCAGGCAGCAATCAGCGAACAGATGCTTATGGCGATTCCATTGACGGTAGATCCAAATTTGTCTTGGAAGTGGCAGAGCAAACCGCAGATGCGATAGGTGCTGACAAAGTGGGGATCAGACTGTCTCCTGGCGGAGCGTTTAACGATGTAAACCCCTTTGAAGGGCAGGAGGAGACGTTCAAATACCTTGCGCAAGCGCTTGGCAAACTAAAATTAGTTTACGTTCACCTAGTAGATCACTCCTCAATGGGAACGCCAGCAGTACCGACCTCTCTCAAAGAATTGATCAGAGACGAATTTGGTGGAACAATAATCATATCAGGAGGTTATACTCGTGAATCGGCAGAAACAGATTTAGCGAAGAAGCTGGGACACCTGGTGGCTTTCGGTAGACCATACCTCGCTAATCCTAATCTGGTGGAAAAAATAAAAAACGGAGATTCACTGAATGATCCAAATTTCGATACGTTCTACACACCCGGAGAAGTTGGCTATACCGATTATTGACAGTATTTGTGTAGGTGTTGGTTAGTGATGATAAAAGCCCGCCATTTGGTGGGCTTTTTTGGTTCTATGTCTGTCCCGTGCTGAAATTAATTTGTTCATTCCCTCATTGCCCAAGCATTGGCAAATCTTTCAGCTGATGATAATTCAATGCAAGAGCGATACATCGCTTCAGTAGCACTATTGGAAGGGAGTCATTTATATCCAGTTCAATCGCTCGATTTCCAATAAAAGTCATCTCATCGCCAATTATGAAGCGAAACGTACTAACCAACTGGGTGCTACAGATAAAGAAAATGAAGTACTTGTCAGGTGTTGCAGGCTTCCAGTCAATCCTGATCGTACTACCTCCTTTTGCAACATAACTGGGTTCACCCCATTTCGTTGTTTCAAGTAGTTTCTCAATGTCATTTTCTCTAGCAACTTCAAGAATTAACTCCTTAAGCTCTAACAGTCTACGAGAGACCTGCTCAGGGTATTCTGCAATTATTTCTCTTACTCTATCACTTTCCTCAAAGTACATAGGTGAATATAAAAAAAAGATGCACTTCCATTCTTGAATTCAAGCGGATAGCTGTTGACTCGCTCCAATCATTCATTAGTTTCATTTGATCTATTTAGAAAAAGAAGAAATATCCTAGAATTAGTTTTGGCTTGTCAGCCACAGATCCTCCCGTTATAGTACCTAAGACTTGTTGGTTGCTGAGAAAATTATTGCCTGCAGTTTCCCCTAACACTTGATCTTGATTATTAAAAGCTTGATTTCCTTTAATGTAGCCTAGCTTTTGATCCATGGAATTAAAAAAGTCATTTCCTATAAACTTCCCTAAAGCTTGATGGGAGAAGTTCAAAACCTGATCATCCTTAAGGAACAAAAGCGCTTGACCCATACTGTTTTTCAGCACCACATCATACGCATTTTCTTGATTAGCCATTTCTAATTTGAATTTAGGTTTGACTAGTAAGTAGAAGATGGTTTCGATTTATTACAGATCCGGTAAAGAAATTTTGTGATTTATTAAACTATAACTTCTTGAGTTCCTCCTCTAGCTCGATTTCTTGATTTGCCTTCTCAATCAGTGATGGCGGAGCAACTCGGTGTTCACAATCCGAAATGCTGCATTGCTCACATGTAGTATGTACGGTTCTCCTTCTCAATTCCGGATCTTTAATGAAATTAAATGCTCCCCTCAATGATTCATTCAAAGACAAACCTAAGGTGACACTACTCCCATTTGAATTGTCAAACCTGCTCGGTTCAGCTATCGAAATGCAGAAGTATGCATTGTCAGTCTGCCAATACTCAGATACTTGAGCATCTATGAAATACGATTTTCTATCAGAAAGACTTTTGATACTACTAATCGAAACCCAACGATGACAAAGGTGCTCAGTAATTTGGTTTTGATACGGTTGGTGCAACCCAGATAGGTGAAGCTCCTTTGTAATCTGATAATCAATCAGTCCCCGATGGCCATCTAGACGGATAAAAAACAGATTGTCTATCCCAAAATATTTGGGAAGTATATTAGTCAGCCGCTGCAATAGTGTTTCTGGTGTCACCTGATATTTCTCAAGCAGATTTCTTATGAGAGCCTGATCCCACTGAGTCTTTAAGGCCAGTTCTTTTACATCTTCAACTAAAACTTCTGCATCCATCAATAGTGCGGCACCAAAATAGGAGGCTTTGAAGTTATTTAAGAGCTTCTCGAATGATGCTTCTTTGTTCAACCTTGTTTCAAAAGAACGTTCCTTTAATTGTAGCACTTGAAACCCTAACTCCTTCGCAACCATAAATCGTTTCTGAGGAATTGACAATTCCTTATTTAAGTAAAGGGTGTGTCTTTCAACTGAAAAATAGGATCGAAAGGCACTCAGTTTCTCGTTTGATGAGAGCGCCTCTTCATCAACAGTAATGGCATAATCTCTAGATAAAACAATGACTAGTTCTTCCAATAAAGGAATATCATTTCCAAAATTCAATCCCTTTCTAAAATCGGAAGCCGCAGTTTCTATTTCGTGAAAGTAGTTATCATGCATATCTTGAAATGAGCGAAGAGCTACCCTGTAGAAGTGTTCCTTTTCAATTTGATAGCTTCGAACCATTTTCAACATAGTACTGATAAAGGCACTGATGCGATCAGGAGCATTGCTAAAAAAATCAATTAGCTTCTCCATATTGAATCCAAATTCCTCTGCCGGGAAGTATTTGAAGAAACCAGAGTTAAGCAACTCTATTACGGGCTGCAGCTTTTTATCTGCTTTAGTACCTACCAGATCATCATATGACACCTCGAACGCAGTTGCTAGCGCTCGAATTTTATCAGGCTTGGGATACTTCTTTCCTTTTTCAATGTCATTCAGATACGAAACAGACAAACCTGTCTCCTTTGACAGCAACTGATAAGAAATGCCTTTTTTGGATCGAAGGTGTTTGACCTTGAATCCCATGATAAGCTTCAAAACATCATTATCCGAAATCATACGCAATAAACTCTTTGGCGAATTTAGATATCATAGAGTAAAAAATATAATTAGCGGAATTTCCGCTTTAAGAATATTTTTATATATTTGAATAAATTATTTCACTATGTCTATCACTTACATACAACCAGAACGCCTTACTGCTTATACAGATATTTATACAGATGATGTGCTCGCCGCTCTGGAAGCATTAGCTCCATACAACGAAAAGCAAAAAGCATTGATGTATGCCAGAAATGTTAGAAGAGCTGAGCGAATAAGAACCAATGCATCACTAGATTTTCTGGATCCAGACAAAAGAATCGGCGACACCAACCTTACTGTGAAAGAGGCGAGAGCAGGAGATTTTGAAGGAAGTACTATCCCAGCAGACCTTAACCAGCAATGGATTCAGGGGACAGGTCCAGCTGCCAAACCAAATAGTCCATTGGACTCGAGTATCAGAAATGTTGCTTATGCACTCCTATCCGGAGCTGATGGTTGGATGTTCGATGGCGAAGATGCACTGGGGCAGATTAATGCCATGTCGCTGGATAACCAACGAAACCTCAAACTAGCAATTCATCGGGATTCACTCTTTCTTAAAGTTGCCGAGCAAGTGTCCACCGAAATGAATAAATGGTCATTGGACTTTCTAGGAAAGGAGATTATTTCAGATTGGGAAAATCAGCTTGACTTCACCACCATTATCTTCAGAGCTAGAGGCCTTCACCTAGATGATAGACACATCACAATGGATAGTGGCGAATCATTTTCAGCCTCCATAGCTGATATGGTACTCTATGTGGTAAACAACTACGAACAGTTGACCAAGCAAGGTCGATCTATCATTCTATATCTACCAAAAATTCAAACAGCCGATGAAGCCTCGTTTTGGAACGAACTTCTTGTGGCATTAGAAAATCATTTATCCCTTCCTGTGGGCACCATCAAGGCGTATGTGTTGGTAGAACAACTAGAAGCTGCTTTCCAACTTATGGAAATACGAGCAGCCTTGAGTCCGCATTTTGTAGGATTTAATACCGGACGCTGGGACTATATAAACAGCGTAGCAGATGCTCTGGCAGGTGACGGGGGATTTGTCAATCCAAATATTGAGTCGATCTCTATGACTTATGCCTATATGGCTGCTTATGAAGACAGGGTGAGACAAGCGGTAAACACACCGGATAGGAATGGAAACTTTGCTCTTTGGCAAGGAGGAATGGAACCTAACATCCCAGTAGGCAGCCCTAAGGGCGTGGAGGAGAGTATGGCAAAAGCACTAAAGGGCGCACAGCGAGAACAGCAGGCAGGAGCCTCCGGAAAATGGGTTGCTCATTGGAAAATGGTTCACATCGTTCGACCTACCTGGGAAAAAGTTGGAGAACAAAATCAATTGGGAAAATCATTTGGCTCTCTTGATTATTCTGACACAGCTGCTGAAAAACTCATAGAGCTCACCTCTGCACCAAGAACCATCAGAGGAGCAAGGAATCTACTTAGCGTAGCACTGCAGTATGGCAATGCCTTTTTGCAAGGTTTCCAAGCTGTAGCACTGAAGCCGGCAGATTTCTTTTCGAATGAAGACATTCTCTACCTGATGGAAGACATGGCTACAGGAGAAATAAGAGTTTCGGTTCTCTGGGAATGGATTCATAAGCATGGAGAATTAACTGAAGCTGACGCTCATCTAAACCTGGAGGCTGGGGATTCTTTCTCGGAATTAGTCTTTACGCTACTATTAGATGAGGAGTATGAGAAACTACTGCAAGCAGATAATAAAGACGTATTTGACGAATCAAAAAACACTACACTACCAATTGCCAGAATGATTGTCGAGCGATTTGTACTAAGTGAAATTAAAGCTCCTTGGTACATAGACCTACTTAATCTAAACCTGAACAACACTGATTTTGAAACAGCAAAGGAGCGAGTGAACATGTATTACACAGAACTTAAAACTACAGGCACTCGCTTCACTGCAAACCCTGATCTATTACAAACCACATAAATCTTAATACTATGAACGAATCAACACATATGAACGCAGCTGTTATAGAGGCAGAGTCCTTTTTCAACAGCGAAAGATTCAAGGCAGTAAATAGACTGTATACCGCCAGGCAAGTGGCGGAACAGCAAGGAACGATCTACAACGATTATTCCATCGCAAAAAAAGCTGCGCATGATTTTTACACAAAGCTTAGAGAACTCTTCAATCAGAAGAAATCGATCACAACTTACGGCCCCTACTCTCCCAGTCAGGCTGTAATGATGAAAAAATCCGGAATCGAAGGTATCTATCTAGGAGGATGGGCTACTTCAGCTAAAGGCAGTATGGACGAAGATCCCGGTGCTGATCTAGCAAGCTACCCACTTAGTCAAGTACCAAACGAGGCTGCCTCTATTGTCAGAGCTTTACTTGCAGCAGACAAGAATCAATCCTTTGCACGATTCAGAATGTCAGAAGAAGAACGTGAAGGAACACCCATAGTAGACTTTTCCCCATATATCATTGCTGATGCTGATACCGGACATGGTGGCGATGCGCAAGTGCGAAATCTCGTAAGAAGATTTGTCGAAGCAGGGGTGCCTGGATACCACATAGAGGATCAAAAACCTGGCACAAAAAAATGCGGACACCAAGGAGGCAAAGTGTTAGTAGCATGCGATGAGCAAATAAAAAGACTTAATGCTGCTCGTCTGCAACTAGACATTATGCGCGTGGAGGGAATCATTGTAGCAAGAACAGATGCAGAGGCTGCCACCTTGATAGAGACGATCTCTGATGAACGAGATCAACCATTTGTTTTGGGGAGTACAAACCCAGAAATACCAAGCTACAAGTCTGTCATTATTTCCCTTCAGACCATACTCCAAGATAAAGGCATACCCGTCTTTGGACACGAGCTGTACACTACCAAAGTGATCAATGAAGATGCTGTGCAATGGTTGCTAAAGACTGGCGCACTGGAAATAGCAGAAGAAAAATTAGCATTGGTTAAATCAGATCAAGGGTATGAATTTGAACAAGCATTTGACGAAATATTGGCTGCTGTAGTGACCAAGTGGGAAGAGGAAGCAGGGGTAAAAACAATGGGTGAAGCTCTCATTGACCAAGTAAATCTGTTATTGCAGGGTGGCATGGATCTGACGCTTGCAGCTTCTTGGAAAGAAGAAATTAAGCAAATGTCATTTACTGAAATTGTGCTATTCGCGGAAGAACAAGGAATTTCTTTTGATTGGGATTGTGAGGTAATGCGCACTCCAGAAGGGTACTATCAGGTAAGAGGCGGCATTCCATTTGCAGTTGCCAAATCGCTAGCAGTTGCTCCATTTGCTGATATTCTTTGGATGGAAACGAAAACTGCAGATTTGGCAGATGCCAAGGAATTCGCAGATGCTATCCATGAGGTATATCCCGAAATGATGTTAGCCTATAATCTGTCGCCCTCATTCAACTGGGATTCGACAGGAATGACTGAAGAAGAAATGCAACAATTCCCAGAGGAGCTTGCAAAAATGGGCTTTGTATTTAATTTCATTACCTATGGCGGCCATCAAATAGATGGATTAGCTGCGGACGAATTCTCAAATGCATTAAACACTGAGGGTATGCTTGCATTGGCAAAAGTACAGCGTAAATTCAGATTGCTAGACTCTCCGTACAAGACGCCTCAAACGCATGTTGGAGGAAAACGAATGGATGGTGCCTTGTCAGCTTCTTCTGGACGGACTGCCACAACTAAAGCAATGGGTAAAGGCTCCACACAGTTCCAGCACTTAGTCAATACCGAACTTCCGGTAAAAACACTAAACGAATGGTTGACAAACTGGGCTCAGTTTAATGAAGTACAAGGAGACATTAAGGCAAAGTTAAAACCTCACAGCCCAGGATCTACCATACTTGAATTAGCGGTTTCTGTAGATGACACGGTGATCTCCAATGTGGTATTTAGTTCGTTAGTGGATCGCAACAAGACATCCATTTTATCCATCAGAGATCAGAATACTTTTAATACAGTCTATCGAAAACGTAGACTCATGACACTGATTCACCTATTCTTACTCAACAGATTCAAGGCAAATGTGGTGCATTACCTGACCCCTACTAAGGATAACCACAAGCAATGTGAAGCAATGACCAAGCGTGGAATCTACCAAAACTTCAATGAGGAAGTAGGTAAGATCATCGTGGCTGAAGTGAATAAGGAACGAATCGCCTCCTACCTTTCCGAAAGCTCTGAGATTGAGGAGCTCATTGAGATCCAACCCAAAACAACTTCGGTTGTTTAAAAAGAAAGGGAGCCCAGGCTCCCTTTTTTGTTTTGTATCGCAATTTCCTATAAATGCCCTTTTCGCAAAAAGTGAGAGATCTAGTTGATACCAACCAACTCAATATCGAAAACTAGGTCTTTTCCTGCTAATTCATGATTAGCATCTACGGTAATAGCCTCCTCTGAAACAGCTGTAACAGACACCTGGGTTTGGTGACCAAGGTCATTAGTAGCAACAAGTTTCTGACCAACCTCCGGACTCATTTCTGCTGGTAATTGATCCTTTGGCACTTGTTGTATCAAGTCTTCTCTTCGCTCTCCGTAAGCCTCTCCTGACGGAATAGTTACCGTCTTTTTCTCATTGACCTCCATGCCATTTACAGCCTCATCAAAGCCCTTGATCATCTGCCCACCACCTACGGTAAACTCTAATGGATCACGACCCTCAGAAGAATCAAATACTTCCCCAGATGTGAGTTTACCTGTGTAGTGAACTTTCACCTTGTCATTCGCTTTAGCTTTCATCTATGTTTTTGTTTTTTTAAAGGTGAATAGCGCCTGGGTCGCAGCAAAAATGATATTGACCAGAATCACTATTCCAAATCGTTATGAGTTGCAAAAGTAAGGAATCGGTTTGGTTCGAATTGGAAACGGAGAACACCTTGCTCTTCAATAAGGAGGGAATTGAATGGACAGAATATATCTCGATTGCTCAATCAGGTACTAATCCCTTTTATTGTTAAAACTCAAAAATTTTTCCTAAAACATGTAATGATTTTGATTTGAACGCTACTAACCAAAAAAATCAGTGTTGCGAATAGAAGCTTATTGTTGTGAGTGAATCAGAAAAGCATTTTGTACGAGATTTCCTAGTCGAAAACCAGGCAATCATCTATAAAATCTGTAGAGCCTACAGTAACTCAAATGATGAGTTTAACGATTTAACCCAAGAGGTAGCTTTCCAACTCTGGAAGAGCAAAGCGCGATTTAAAAATAAAAGTAAACTATCCACATGGGTGTACAGGGTGACACTAAATGTTTGCATGAGCTACATCAGAGCCAACAAGATCAAAACAGTGGATATCTCTGAAGCGTCAGCATTAGCTTCAAACAATGAGATTGAAAAAGATGATCTAGACATCCTATACGCTGCATTAAGGCGACTTTCTGATAATGACAAAGCAATCATTCTGCTCTACCTAGAGGGAAGGAAATATGAAGAGATATCCGAAATCGTAGGACTAAGCAAAAACAACATTGGAGTAAAAATCACAAGGATCAGGAAAAAACTTAAAGAGATCATAGAAGAATTATGAAAATCGAAGAAACCTGGAATACACAAAAGATGAGAAGTCTAGGAGAACTAGATCTTGAGGCAACTCATCAAAAAAAATCAATCAACCTAGTCAATAAGATTTTAGATAGACTAAAACTCGAAAGGACAGTTACGTACATTGGAGGACCAATCTTAATAGCTGTAACCTTATATAACCATACATACCTGTACTTTTCTTTGGTATTGCTCTACTTTCTAGGACTTGTTCTATACTATAACTTCCTTATCCGTAAAATAGAAAGTGTAAGCATTGAAGGCACTGTATTGGAGTACCTTAAGCACACCCTCAAATCACTTCGGAGATTTCGCACCCATTACTTGATCCTTGGAGTTATCAGTTTCTTCTTAGGTCTAGGATTGACTACTGAGCTTTTTGACCTATCCCTAAAAATCATTTATGACCCTTTCTGGATTGTCATTTTCCTAATTGCGATTGCAACCAGCTTATTGACATTCTATTTTCACTACTACCCACACCTAAAAAGAATAAATCAAATAGTTCGCGAACTAGACAATCAGCCGCCCAATCAGTACTAATTTGTTCATGTTTAAACTGTCCGATTTTTAAGTAAGGCTACCAATAAGAGTACAAGCTACTCATACTCCCCCAGATTAAATGTTGATCGACAAAAACATGTTATTAAGCCTAACAGTATGAAGTGGTAAATAATATGAGGATTGCTAAATATCGAATTAAGGCAGTAATTTTTTCAGCCTATTTAAACCCGGGGCTGGCCATCGTATTGTCGACGAATATGGCGACATCAAATTTAAATACTAGTTCAGCCAATTTATCCGAATACTTTTCTGCCTGTTCACGGAGTGGTTTCAAATCAAGAACGAAGTATTTAAAGTCAGAAGCTTTGATTAATTCCTTCACTTCGGCTGGGATTTCAGATTCATTATTGTAAGACTTTGTTGGGGAAGGGGAAAAGGGGTTTGCGATGGCCTTTGATCCTTTAATACCTTTTAAATAAATATGCGTAGAGCTCATTTCATTCATCACAGCTAATTCTGAAAGAAGATTAGCTATATCGTACACATTAGTACTGTTTAGACCCCTCGCGGTATGATTTGCACCTAGTTTGAAAATCACCTTCGGAGTAGAATTCTTAGTTTGGCTCTTTCGATAGTAGGAGAGAAAATTATCCTTCATCAGGTACGATCTATACAGGTTGTTCTTGTATTGACGATTCGCAAAGTTGTATGAATAGATTTCCTTCGACTTTCTTAAAAGGTCCAGGACTCTTTTTTCACGAGGCGATTGGCTAAGACTTAACAAGCTATTATGAAGTGAATCTGAATATTGAAAAATGAATGGGGCCTGAAAGTCTCGATTCGCTAAAGCTCTTCCAAAACCTGCATGGGCTTTTTTCTCAAGTTTTATCAATTCAGCTTTAAGGCTCTCATTTCTAGAAGTCTCTATGAGCTTTGAAAAATTCAACCTGAATTGGGTCATGAAAGACTGATCAATTCCCCATATTTCACCTCCATGTGATACGACTTTTTTGAATAAGGTGTAATCATCTGGGGAGTTATAGAATGGAATGGAGATTGGATAATGTTCATTTAAAGCCCGGAAAGAAGCAATCGGATCTTCAGCCTGGGCAATGCCCTCGATAACGTAGGCCGCTATTGAGTCTGTTTCAATGCAGAGGTAATTGAAGCCGAGAGGTTGAGAAAGTTCAAAAAAGAAATCTGTAATTTCTGAGTTTTCCTTATATCCGTGCTCCTCACCTATTATGATGAATTGACTCTTAGATATTTCACTTCTTAGAACAGATACACATTCAGGATCTCTTAGATTATTAGTTGCGATAACATAATCCTGGATTGCTATTGTTTGAGAATTGGCCATGATTAAGCCAAGAAAGAAGGAAAGAAATAGAAGTGATTTGTTTGAATGTATAACTAAATGCATGGCTAGTTTTTTGTTTTTTAAATACAGTTGTTGAACTAATTATTAAGGATGTAATCAAGCACTGTGTCCGTGCCATTGATGTAATCATAAAAGCTTAAGGGTACTGCTATGTCAGGTTCTAAGCTGCCAGCAGGGACACTGTCAAAGTATGCGAACCAAAAGCACTTGCTGATGTCATCACAGCCATTTTCCCAATCATTGTAGGCCGTCCAGATCCTCGGTGATATCCTTGAATTAGGAAGCGTCATCTTCACGCCACCGTCAGCCCAAAATTGTGAGCGGTCGCCCACTTTTTGTCCCACAATCAGTGCTTTTTCACCGAGCGTATAGTTGGCATAAGCAGCGGTGATCAATCCTGCTGAATAAGTGTAATGATCTGTGATAATCCAGCACTTTTGACCCGCATTTAGATAGTCATTGATTGATCGAATAAATGGCCAGGGTAGGTGATAATTGTTGCCACCGGGATTAAACCTAAGGTCAAAAACAACCTTATCGGGTTGCTTTTCCATCATCTCAGCAGTAACACCCTTAAGATAGTTGCGAAGATTCCGATCGGCTGTATTGTAGTTATCATTGATTTGTACATAGAGTGTACTTCCGATAAACTCATGGTGAACGTTTTGAAACATATTTTGAAATGGAATAGCAGCAGTTTTCGCAGGTTTACAAGACTTCCAGGAAGATTTTTTGATCTTTTCTTCAGGTAGCAGCCAATAGGGAACCCAGTATCCCGGAATGTCCTTTTCCTCCTTCGAAGCGAATACCTCTTGTGTTATAGTGTTTCCATTTTCCCCTTCGACTGATAGCACAAAAGATTCTGAGCTTGCGCCTAGTCCAATTGCATGCATGATCTCGGGAGACATTAAAAATAGGGGACTATAGGCCCGGAGATTTTCATCGGTTCCACCACGCCACGGCTTAAGCAAGGTCAAAAGCTCTTCAGGTGTCCTTCCATTCAGTTTTAGGATTCGTTTTCCCAGCAATTCTTCGTACCCATCCTGGGCAAGAATGGTAAACAATCCCTCCTTGAACCAATAAAATCTAAGTGGTATGCTGTTTAGCCTATGCGCTCTTGCTCCTGCACTGATATTTGTATGTCCATTCTCTGCATAAGCTAACGCTTTGGCGATTTCCATTTCAAAGGCTGCTTCTGAAACAGGGAGCTTTGCTTTCAATTGATCAAGGTGTCGATAAAAGGAGTCAAGCTTTGCTTGTGTATCAAAACTCCTGTCATAGTCAGGATATTTGGACAAATATTCAATGTCCTGAAGTTGCGATTCTTCCAGGTTTTGGGGATCAGAAAAAGCATGGTCAGGAGGATTAACAATGAAGCGCTTGTAAAAAGCAAATCCGAAAACGAGGAGAATAACTACTATTGAAGCGATAGACCGCAAGGTGATTTTTAACCATTTTTTCATTTGAGTTTCATTTAAGTTTTTAAAAGTCAGTTACCTGAATGATTGGAAAGATGTGATTGGAGGGTCTACATGTCCCTACTCATTCCATTCTGAGGTTTGCAATCGGATTGGTTGCAGACAGTTGCTTTATATGGTAGAATACGGCCAGGAATAACGTACCAAGAATGATGGCTGAAGTCAGGAAGTAGGGTGCGAACCCTATCGTAATCTCGGATCCCTGTAGCACCTGCTCAAAAATAAGCTCGAAGGTTTTGAAGTTCGTCAAGGTTCCTAGCACGATGGAAATACCTATCATCCAATAAAACTGCCTGACAATGAGCATCGCATTTCCTGCGCGTGTACTGCCTAGTACATTCCGGATGCTCAGTTCTTTCATACGTGCGACGATCAGTAGTGAGATGAGACCAAACAATCCCATACCGGAAATCATGATGGCAACAACAGCTGTGAAATTCATTACATCGATCAACATTCCCGATTGGGAAAAAAATCGGTCAAAGACATCCGCTTGCACCTGACTTACATAGAGCTCGTCGGGAAATTCTTGTTTCCAGATTTCAGCAATTTCAATATTCACCTTGTCGACACGATTAGGTAAGGTTTTGAGTGAAATGTAGCGGGTCGTTTCCTTATCCGATAGTTTGAATGCAGCTGGTTTGATCGGGTAAAAGAAATCTCTATGGTGAAAGTCGTTGGTAATCCCGATGATGGTAAAATCCTGATTATTTAAGGTGATCTTGTCGAACAAGCTCGCTTGAAAGATGTCAGCCATTGTTTGATTGATGAGCACTGACTTTCCGAGATTTGCGGTCTGGTCAGGATCAAAGCCATTCCCTTCAGCGAACGTAAGCTCCATCAGGTCATGGAAGTGTTCGTCAACATAGAATGCATCTACCGTACTTTTTTCCGTTAGGCTTTCTGCAACCTCACTTTTGGCAGAAATAGCGATCTGCGTTGCACTTGTACAGTATTGGCTGATGTCACTACTCTGTCCTGCGTATCGATTCAGTACTTGAAATTGGGCCGATTGGCTAACAGGGACTACCAAGATGTTATCTGGATTATAACCCCATTCCTGTTCTAGC
>JABSPG010000450.1 GCA_013214445.1 Ekhidna sp.
TGATAGTTTGAGAAAGCGGTTACTCATTGGTATAAAAAAAATCCAACTTTAATAAGTTGGATGATTAATGAAATTTAAAGCCCTATTGTTGCGCTATATATATCTGCTCTTTTCTAAGTTTTGAACCGTTTTGTTTGTAGCTTATTACATAATGACCTTGTTCTAGATCTCCTATTTTGAACTCCGTTCCGCTGTATTTCCAAATTATATTGCCTTGCATATCCTGAACCTTAAGGACCTTGGGGAAATTATCATTTCTATCTTTTTCTAATGTTTTTGTATTAGCTTCCAATTCATTCTCAGATGGAAGTCTTGCACCACCAACCCTTAGATCCCATCTTACAACAGTGATATCCCGCTGGAGTATCCATGTGTTCCAAACTGGTCCTCCAACGCCTTGTGTGTAATTGATGTTTGCAGTAAGTTCCCATTCGACTTGTTCTGCTTGGCCAGATTGCGCGGTGTTCAATCCATTATCATACGTGACAGAGACTCCATTTTCACCAAATTCTATCGGTATCAAGTTGAATGCCCACACTACATAATAAGGGGTGCCTGCTCCGTAAGAAGCTTCTGGATTAGTAATTGTATAACTTGGATCAATTTCAACTCCTGAGATTGCAGCTCCATCCGGTGCGTTGACCCAAATTGCCGCAGGACCAGATATACTTGGGGAAACACATGCCTTTACTGATTGCATATTTAATAGAAGTATGCATGTTACGAGAATTAACTTTGTTTTCATAAGTGTATAGTTTTATTCGTTAAAATAAATTGAATTAGTTGAACATTAAAAATGAATGATCATAAAATTTCATATAACTACTTTAATTATAAGGGAGTTTTTTGATTTAAAAAAATCATTGCATTGCTGCAACAGCTTTTATTCCTCAACTCTGTTTCGCGAGTGTATAGGAGGTAATATAAGTTGCAATCGTATGAATTAGTTAGGATTCTAGTAAAGATTCACTTCTAACTGTATTGTATCAATTAATAAAGAGAACATTGTTGGTTTTCGTATCTCATATCATAGAGCAACTACTTCTGACAAAGAAAAATACTATTTGGAATTAGGAAAATAAAATACTCATTAGAGCTATGGCAACCCCATTAATTCAATGTAGATAGTTAAATAATTTACTCCTAATTAGTGTGTCGGCAGAGCACCATGTTAATTATTATATTTCCTAGCTGAAAATTCCAAAAAGGAATATGAATTCAGAATGTAAGAGTAATTCTAGTAATATTTTATGTTTTAGCACCTTCAGAAATTTGGTCTTTAGTCTATTCCCTCTATGGTGAGTTGATTGGTTTGCGTAAAAATATATTGAATTTGAGTTCTGATAGATAAGTACTTGATCTGAGCTTTATATATTATGAGTTTTAGGAAAAACAAATTGAGTGATTATCATGCATACCTCGATTTTAAAGCATTGGTGAAAAATCAAGTTGTTTCGAAAAAAATAAAGAGTAGCAGAATTAACTACTACTCTTCATCATTTTTTGACGCTATGAAAGCTAATCAGATAGCTATCATGTTCGACAACTTAATTAGCTGGAGGCGTTGGAGTTAGAAAACCTGCAATTACGTGAATTCGACCCTGGCTGATATTAACTACATCAGGAGCCGCAACTTCAGCATCAAAGTTGCCTAAGCTAGTTGGATCACTTAAGTCGACATCACCATTGCTATCGATATAAATTCCTATTCCGTTCATTGGAGCTATAGTTTCCGTGTCATTAAAAATAAGCAATGAACCTCCAGCTAAGGTCTGGAATGTGGAACCTGTTGTCAGATCACCAGGGCCTACTGTATCATCATTGTCATTCATTGTGGCGCCACCTTGACCTACAACGACATGATTTCTAATTATCGCATCCCAAGTTGCACCATCAAAGCTGTCAGCAGTTATCTGTGCGTTTTCAAATGTTGCATTTGTTGGAGCGAATACAGTTAAATCAGTCACACTGGCAAGAGCACCTGCTATAGTTTCTGCTGTAGCTTTGCCTTCATCTGCTTTTGCAATACCTTGAGCAAGGATACTAAAATCTGCTCCTAAAAGTACGGTTCCAGCAAGGGTACCTAATATAGGAGTTAACGTTGCTCCGACTGAAGGAGGAATCATCACACTTTCTACAGTATGTACAATACCATTTGTGGCAGCTATGTCAGCGGTAATAACACTGATAGTGGCGTTTGTAGAACCAGTCAAAAGTGTACCATCAGCATTGAATGCAATAGATTGTTGACCAGCTACTGGGTCTGTAAATGCAGTACTGAGCGTAAGATCAGTCGCAAAGTCCGCTTGAGCTACTTCTTGACCTGCAACTACATGGTACGACAATACACCCTTAATTATATCAGGATTTATGCTTGCTATGTTAGCAGGAAAACCTGGAGTCTGTAATAGACCTATAAATGCATCATTAGTAGGTGCAAATACTGTAAATGTTCCTTCTCCACCTAAAAGCGCAGTTAAATCAGGGTAAACACTGAGATATTTTTCTAAAGAATCCAGACCGTCAGTGGCTACAACTAGTTCAAGTATGGATTGAGTTGGATCTACCATGTCTCCCGGGTCATCTCCAGTATCCCCTGGATCCGGCTCATCATCGTCGCTGCAGCTTGTAAAAGCTAGGAATGATGCCATGATACCAACCAAGGTAAAAGCTCTAAAAAACTTCAAATAAGATTTTTTCATTGTATTTGGTTTTAAGTTAACGCGTGAAACTAAAAAATTAATTTATTAATCTTTTAGGTTGCAAATTGTTTGATTCATAGACACTTTTTATCTTGAAATCGTTCGACTAGATCAATAATTATGTCCCATCCAGATTTTAAATACCTACCTAGGGTTCGTAGGAGATTGTTTGAATTAGTGTTTGGCACAGACACCAAGTCTGGGAAGCTATTTGATATTGTGTTGCTATGGGCCATTGTTCTCAGTGTGATCGTGGTGATGCTTGAGAGTGTCAGTGAGATTAGAGAATCCTACAGAAAGTGGTTCTTGATTGTGGAATGGATTTTCACCGTACTTTTCACGATTGAATATATCTTAAGATTACTGATTACCTCAAACCCTAGAAAGTACGCATTTAGCTTCTTTGGAATTATCGACTTGCTTGCAACCATTCCCACTTATTTAGCATTGTTTGTTACTGGTGGTGGATACCTAGTTGTAATTCGTTCTATTCGGCTATTACGTATTTTTAGGATACTCAAACTAGGAAGGTATTTGAGTGAAGCATCTGTACTTACGGGTGCGCTCTATTCTAGTAGACACAAGATCCTTGTTTTCTTAGGGGCAGTATTCACACTAGCCATGATCATGGGTACGCTGATGTACATGATCGAAGGTGGTGAAAGTGGATTTTCAAGTATTCCCAGAGGAATATACTGGGCAATTGTTACAATCACTACCGTGGGCTATGGAGACATTGCACCACAAACCATTCTGGGCCAGACGTTTGCTTCTATTCTAATGCTTATGGGTTATGCGATTATTGCGGTTCCTACAGGAATCGTAACCTCAGAGATTGTACAAGCTGAGAGGAGCCAAAAGGAAGCAGATCTCATTAAGCGGGTCTGTCATGCATGTGGAGCAGAGGGACATGATTCAGATGCTGAATACTGCAAAAGTTGTGGTTCTAAGCTCTAAGCACTAGGTTTACCGCGAAAGGTTCTGATGACGAGCCAAACGATCACCAAAATAAAGACCACCATCAGCATGACGCTTGAGGCATCTGAAACTGTCAGTGAGTCAATCCATTCAGTAAATTTCATCGATTCTTGCTCTTCCATCTTTTTTTGATTCAAAGATAACATCTGCATTCATAGATCGAGAATTATTTTTATAACTTAGTT
>JABSPG010000451.1 GCA_013214445.1 Ekhidna sp.
GATCTATACCTTGATATGAAAGGGCCTGAGATCGTTCACAACTTCAGCAACAAACCACTTTCAACAGATGGAGACCTTGCAGTCTATCCAGTGGGTACTCGATTATTCCTAGGAGCCACTGATGATCAATCTGGAACTGGTTCGATTTCCTACCAAATCAACAATCAGAAGGAGGTTAACTACAGTAGTCCTAAAACCATCGACATTAGTGAAAAGAAGGCCTTCAGAAAAGGCAAAATTTATGAAATAAAGATCCTCTCAACTGATTTAGTTAATAATACCACCGAGCAAACGCTTGCCTTCAAAATAGAAGACTAGTATTGTATAAACCACCGGTGTTGTGAAAACCACTTGGCAAATTGCTGAGTGGTTTTTTTGTAATAAATCATTGATCGATCTTTCCAGATTCATGAAAACAGTATTGGAAATCATCTTCAGAAGCATATGCGTTTTACTAGGTCTTTTGAACTTAATTCGAGGCAATGATCCACTATTAGGATATTCTCTTTGCCTGATATCTTTTCTATACTATCCATTCTCCGAACGCCGCATGACTAGATACACCGGAATAAAGCTTCACCCAGTAGTTAAAATACTTTTAGCATTAGTAATCATCTGGGTCAGCTTTGCTGTAGGTGCTCTTGCTGAAGGTTACTACCCAGATTTGAGCTTATAGATTAGAATGCATCTCTTAAATGTATCTTTGTTTTAGATGAATAACAATGACATTCTCAGACGTCTGCGATACATCTTCAATTTAGGAGATGATAAAATGATCAAACTATTTAAGTATGGAGGCAAGGAAGTCTCCAGAACTGAAGTAAGTGCTTGGCTCGAGAAAGATGACGATTCGGAGCAGAAATCTCTAAACGATGTGGACCTAGCAACATTCCTAAACGGGTTCATCATCAAGCATCGCGGGAAAAGGGATGATGAGACTCCCAAGCCTGAAAAGAAACTGAACAACAACATCATATTCAGAAAACTTAAAATCGCACTTAATCTACGAGATGATGATATCCTTCAAATCTTTGACTTGGCAAAATTTGAAGTGAGTAAACATGAGATCAGTGCTTTTTTCAGAAAACCAACGCAAAAACAGTATCGGCTCTGTAAAGATCAATTTCTGAGGAATTTCTTACAAGGACTGCAAGTCAAATACAGAACTGATCAGTCCGATAAACCAGAATCTAATTAGCCAAATATTTCTTTAAGCTTAGCTTCAAGCTGAACACCACGAAGGTTTTTTGCTATGATCTTTCCTTCTGGATCAATCAAAAAAGAAGCAGGAATAGCATTCACTTGATAGTCTATTGCCGCCTCACTTCTCCAAAATTTCAGGTCAGAAATGTGTAACCATGGAAGACCGTCTTGCTCTATCGCTTGTACCCATTTATCTCTCGTCTTATCCAAAGATACTTGAAGGATCTCAAAGTTTTGACCAGAATACTTAGAGTAAGCCCTTACCAAATTTGGATTTTCTGCTCTGCAAGGTCTACACCAAGCTGCCCAAAAATCTAACAATACATACTTTCCTCTCAAAGAACTTAAACTGACCATTTCGCCAGCAGGTGTCTCCAAACTTATTTCTGGTGCTTCATTACCAATCGCCAATCTCTTCTTGGTAGAAACCTGAGAGACCAACTGCTGAACATGAAAACTTTCAGGGATAGACGCTTGAAGAGCCGTAGCAATAGAGTCCGAGAAAGCCAAATTTTCGTTTGCATCAATCATCTGGAGACCATAGTAAGCCGCTAAGGAAGGCACTGCATCTCTAATCAAGACTTTGATTTCACCTTGAGTCCTTCTCGCTAAGTCAACCATCTGAGCTTGTGATGTTTGGAACGCCGAAACATCATTAGACGCTCTTGCCTGTCTCTGTGCCTGCTGAAATACCTGTATTTTCTCCCTGTAGCTTTGCATGAGATTATCTATCTGATTTTTGTAATCAGTATCATAAGATCCAGAGACCTCAAAAAATCCTCGGGGATCATTTCCCTGAGCATTTACCACCACCTCTTGCTCCTGCCCTGTAAGTATCATTGTGATGATTTGCGTGCCATTAAAATTGAGACGAAAAAACTCTGGATTTTCGATTGCTAAAACTTCAGAAAAATTACCATTCCGATCAACCTCAAGCGTATCAAATGGCACTACCCCATCTTCGGTGATAACCTCTACAGTAGCTATTCCTCCCTCTGGAAAGACTTCAACATTCCCAGTAAGCTTTACACCTTCCTTTTCGGTGGTATTGCAGCCAGCAATTACCAAAGCTAAAACAAGCAAAAAAGTATTTTTCATTTTCGATGCTATTTCTGTTTTTCAATCAGTTCTTCTATCAAACGCTTGGTAGTTTGAGGATCTATCCTTCCTTCCGCTTTCTTCATTACCTCGCCCATGAATAAACCCAACAAATTCTTTTTTCCTTTCTTATATGCAACAACCTTATCCGGAAAAGCATTCAAGACATCCAAAACTAAGCTGGTATTATCAACATTGGCCGGGGACTTAAGATTCAACGACTCCAGAGCTTGATCGACGGACAATTCAGGGCTGTTTCTTAGAAAAGGTAAAACCTTCTTTTTTGCTTCTGAATTATTCAGCTCTCCATCTGCGATCAGATTAACGATATCGGCTAATTGATCAGATGTAATGGGTAGAAAAGTCGTCTCGCCATCCGCATCAATCATCGACTTTATGGGGCCCTGAATCCAATTTGCAACCTGCTTATACTGCGTTGTTTTTTTGCATACCTCCTCAAAATATTCAGCAAGAGACTTTTCTGATGTAAGCACTTCAGCATCATATTTTGACAACTGATAATCATCTTGAAACCTACTTCTGAGCTCTTTAGGTGAAGCAGGCATAGCAGCTATTATTTTTTCGAGCCGTTCATCAGAAATAGTAAATGGACTAAGGTCAGGTTCTGGAAAATATCGATAATCATTTAACTCTTCTTTTGTCCGCATTGCAGAAGTAGTCCCTGTATTCACGTCAAACAGACGAGTTTCAGAAACTACGGACAAACCTTCATTCAAGAGTTGTGTCTGCCGTTCAAACTCATGGGTGATGGCTTTACCTACATTCCTCATAGAGTTCATATTCTTCACTTCCACCTTACTCCCCAATTCGGTTTCTGTTCTTCTTTTTACAGAAATATTTGCGTCGCATCTCATCGATCCTTGTTCCATATTTCCATCACATATTTCTAGAAATCTGACCATCTGTCGGATCTCTTTAAGGAAGTTAATTGCCTCTACTTCCGAACCGATACACGGTTCAGTCACTAGTTCAATAAGGGGAATCCCCGCTCTATTTAAGTCGATCATCGACCTATTTTCATCCATATCGTGAATGGACTTGCCAGCGTCCTCTTCTAAATGGATTCTGTTTAACTGAACAGATCTTTTATTTCCATTTTCAATTTCTAATTCAACAGATCCTCCTACACAAATAGGTGTAAGATCTTGGGTAGTTTGGAACCCCTTGGGTAGATCAGGATAGAAATAATTCTTTCTATCAAAGATGCAATACCTGGATATTGTGCTTTCACATGCGATACCCATTCTCACAGCATACTCAATCGCTGTTTCGTTCAGCATTGGCATGGTGCCAGGATGGGCTAGGGTAATCACACTTAAGTTACTATTAGGCTCGCTGTGAAAGTCCGTAGAGTCTCCTGCAAATAACTTACTGTCAGTAGCAAGCTGTATGTGTATTTCAAGGCCCACAACTAACTCAAAATCTGGATCTGAGAATTGTTCCATCAATTATTCTCTACAAATTCAACCCCAATATTAAGCGCCTCTTCTAGACCATTAAGATCCTTACCCCCTGCCGTAGCATAGAAGGGCTGCCCCCCT
>JABSPG010000452.1 GCA_013214445.1 Ekhidna sp.
GACATCTAATGTCACCACTAAGCGTGATGACGGTCCAATTCTCCCAGGGGTCAAGAACATCATTGCCATTTCGTCCGGTAAGGGCGGAGTGGGAAAGTCTACCATCTCTGCTAACCTGGCTGTTGCTTTAGCCAGATCCGGAGCGGATGTAGGTTTGATAGACGCAGATATTTATGGTCCTTCTATCCCAACCATGTTCAACTGCGAATTTGAACAACCGGGGATCGTTCAGGAAGATGGGAAAAACAAAATTGTACCCATTCAGCAATACGGAGTAAAGTTGATTTCCATAGGCTTTTTAACTAACAGCGAAGATGCGGTGGTTTGGAGAGGACCCATGGCCAGTTCTGCTCTTAGACAATTTATTTCAGACGCAAAATGGGGAGATCTGGATTATTTGCTAATTGATCTACCTCCAGGAACAAGTGACATTCACCTGACTTTAGTTCAAGCTGTCCCGGTAACTGGAGCTTTGGTGGTCACTACCCCACAAAAGGTAGCGTTAGCAGATGCTCAAAAAGGAATCTCGATGTTCAAGCAGCCTTCTATTGGAGTTCCAATTTTGGGATTAGTGGAGAACATGGCTTGGTTTACCCCGGAGGAGCTGCCTGACAACAAATACTTTATATTTGGAGAAGGTGGTGGAAAAAAACTAGCTGAAAAGAACGAAATAGAATTGCTGGGTCAAATCCCCATAGTTCAATCCATCAGAGAGAGCGGAGATAACGGTTATCCTGCTTCTATGAAAGATGGTGAAATAGCAGATGCATTCAAAAAGTTGGCTGAGCAAGTGGCACAGCAGGTTGCCATAAGAAACGCCTCTGCACCAGAGACAAAAAAAGTTGAAGTGACTGTTTAGCATATGTCAGAAATAGTTGAAAAAGTAGAAAAAGCACTCGATACAATCAGACCATACCTGGAAGCAGATGGAGGCAATGTCAAGGTCTTGGAGATTGATGAAGAGATGAACGTAATTCTTGAGCTTATGGGGAACTGTGGCTCTTGTCCTATGTCTACAATGACTTTGAAAGCTGGAGTGGAGGAAGCAATCAAAAGAGACGTTCCTGAAATAAAAAGCGTTCATGCAGTGAACGTTACGGCACCTGACGATCCTAATGCAAAGCTTCCATTTGTAAATTAAGCCCACCGTGAGAAGTGTGGTTTTATTGACCCTGCTTCTGACCGCTCTGAGCGGTTACACCCAAGAAAGGTGTGCCAGTATCGCTCCCCAATCCGGAGAGTTTGAAAATTGGCTTAGACTAAAAATCAGTCAAAATAGAAAAGCCGCACACCGCCATCAAGCTGCTATCGTTCAGATACCTGTAGTCGTCCATGTCTTTCATAAAGGTGAATCCATCGGATCTGGTGTCAATCTATCTACGGAAAGAATAAGGGCTCAAATTGACTCCCTGACAGCAGACTTTAGAAGAAATAATGCTGACACTATCAATACCCCCTCTGAGTTTAGTTCCATTACAGCAGACATTGAAATAGAATTTGTTCTGGCCAAGCAAGATCCTGCGGGGAATCCAACCAATGGGATTGTGAGACTGCAAGGATCAAGAAATGTATATCGAGCAAATTCGCATCGACCGCTTCTACGCTCTGAAAGCTTTTGGCCCGCAAGCAATTACCTCAACATGTATGTACTTGACTTGCAGTCTTTTCTGGGCTATGCGTCCTTCCCTACTGTGTCCCTAAATGGTAACATAAATACTACTGAAGATTTGACATTTGATGGAGTCCTAATTGACTATCAGTATTTTGGGGTAAATCCAAGCGCACCTTCTTTTGAGAGCCGAGGCAGGACTACCACACACGAAGTGGGGCACTACCTTGGGTTACGACATATCTGGGGGGATGGCAATTGTTCTGCAGATGACTTTGTAGAGGACACGCCGCTTGCCGATGACGACAATGGTGGCTACACTTCCCCCTGTAGCTTTCCCAATGTTACCGATGACGAAGTTTGCGTAGACGGGGAACCCGAAATGTTTCAAAATTTCATGGATTACACCGATGATATCTGCATGAACCTTTTTACACAGGGACAGAAATATCGGATGCGTGCCGTAATGGACAATGCGCTTAACCGCCTTTCGCTAACAAATTCACCTGGACTTGAAGAACCTCAAAGATCTACAGTCGATTTAGCCATCACTGGGATACTAGGTCCAGACGAGGCAGTATGCACAACCAACATTTCCCCAGTCCTTTCCATCGCCAACCACGGGACAGATGAAATTACCTCTTTCAACATCCAGCTGTATCTAAATGAAATGGCACAGGGATCTCCCGTGAGTTTCCTATCCAGTCTACTACCATTGGAAACAGAAGTTGTGAACTTTGGTACGTTTTCCGTCCCTTCTGCACCCTATACCATCTCTTTTGAGGTAACGGAAGTAAATGAAACGGCAGACAGAAACCCGAATAACAATACATTCACTAAGACGATCAGTAGCAATCAAACACAGGAGCTGCCTTTTTCAGTAAATTTTGAATCTTCCAGTACCATTCTTGGTAATGTGGGAGAAGAGTTCCCTTGGGAGATCACTACCGCTCCTTTTCAAAGTACTGACAATCAAGCACTCGTCTTCAAATCCCATGAAAACGAGGAGTGGTTTGGAAGCAACACAATCCTCAGGACCCCAATTTTCGACCTGCAGGATATTCAATCAGGAGAACTACGATTTAGCTATGCTCATGCTATTTCTCCAAATTCTTTCTACGATGGCCTTATGGTAAAAGCGAGCATCGATTGCGGGGAGACTTTTAAAGACGTGCTATTTTCTAGTTTCGGAACCAGACTAGCTACAGCGGCGACCACCTCAAGCGCCTTTCTTCCAGCAAATCCACTGGATTGGGTGGACACGCTGGTCAGCATAACAGATTACAGAGGAATTGATGGGGTCCAGTTCGCCTTTGTAGGCATCAATGGCAGTGGGAACAACATCTACATTGATAACATTGAACTAGAAGAAACCAATCTTCTCGCCAACGACATCCGACCCCAGAGTTTCTCAGGACCTATTGTTACCTGTGCAGAAGCTACCGTTTTGGAATTGCGCATTCGAAACGTAGGAGCCGAAGATGTGAATTCATTCGAAGTGAAATACTATATCAATGGAGACACTGCGGTGGAGCAGTTTGACAGGCTAGCTATCTCCTCGAAAGATTATGCTACCTTCTTTATTCGAACAGACAACCTACTCGAAGGCAGAAATGACATTGGGGCCGAAATCACATTGGTAAATGGTATCGCAGATGAATCAGTCGTAAATAACAGTCTAGAATCCACCTTCTTTCGGAACTTGCAAAAAGATGATTATCCGCTGTTGGTAGATTTTAGTGTTGCGGACGCATGGGATATCACGGGTGAAATAGACACTTTGTGGCAAAGAGATGCTGTAGACGATAGACAATTCTTGAAGGCAAATGGATTCAATGCACCCAATCTGGGAGCCAAGGGTTTCTTCATTAGTCCTTCTTTAAGCACAGGTAATCTGGATAGTGCAAAGTTATCTTTTAGGGTCTCATACGCCTCCAGAACTGGCTTTAATGACCAACTACAAGTACTACTCTCGACAGATTGTGGGGAAAACTACACAACATCGCTACTCGAAGCGTTCTCAGATTCGCTAGCCACTACCTCATCTACTTCAAGGTGGGTTCCTTCTAGTGATCAGGATTGGAAGACTTTTGAAATCGACCTACCTCACGCCTTCCCTGATGAGAACATCAAAGTTGCTTTTGTATTCATCCCAGGAGGAGGCAATGACCTCTACCTGGACGATATCAGCATAACCGAGGGAACGCCCCCCACCTATGAGGAGATCATGCGTGTCTT
>JABSPG010000453.1 GCA_013214445.1 Ekhidna sp.
TTTGGCGGCCGAATACAATTCGACCAACATTAACTAACGAACGGAATGAGTACAACGAAGGTGCGGCCTAAGGAGGCGTTAGAATACCATTCAAATAAACCTGCCGGAAAAATTGAAGTGAACTCTACTAAATCTGTGAGTTCGCAACATGATCTAGCTCTTGCCTACTCTCCCGGGGTGGCAGAACCATGCAAGGAAATTGCGGAAAAACCTGAGGATGTTTATAAGTACACAGCTAAAGGTAACTTGGTGGGTGTAATCTCAAATGGGACCGCTGTACTCGGTCTCGGAAACATAGGTCCAGAGGCATCAAAGCCTGTAATGGAGGGAAAAGGAGTTCTTTTCAAGAAGTTTGCAGGTATAGATGTATTTGATATCGAAATCAACGAACAGGATCCAGATAAATTCATAGAGATCGTAAAGTCGCTGGAGCCAACTTTTGGCGGCATTAATCTGGAAGATATCAAGGCTCCTGAGAGTTTCAAAATAGAGCAGACCCTCAGAAAGGAGATGAATATCCCAATCATGCATGACGATCAGCATGGTACGGCAATCATTTCCAGTGCGGCACTTCTGAATGCGCTGGAGGTAGTGGACAAAAAGATTGAAAATCTGAAGATTGTGGTCAGTGGCGCTGGCGCTGCAGCTATCGCTTGCACAGATCTGTACATTTCATTAGGTGCTAAGAAGGAAAACATCCTGATGGCTGATAGTAAAGGGATACTCAATGAAAGTAGAGAAGGATTAGATGAGATTAAGTCCAAGTATGTTTCTAGTCAGAAGGTAGATACACTTGAAGAGGCATTAGTTGGAGCAGATGTATTTCTTGGTTTGTCTATTGCTAATGTGGTTTCTCCTGAGATGCTCAATTCCATGGCTGACAATCCTATTGTGTTTGCGTTGGCAAATCCAGATCCTGAGATTGCCTACGATTTGGCAATTAAGACCAGGAAGGATGTGATCATGGCAACAGGACGCTCAGATCATCCGAATCAGGTAAATAATGTCTTGGGATTTCCTTACATTTTCAGAGGTGCTTTAGATGTTCGCTCCACAGCGATCAATGAGGAAATGAAGCTAGCTGCAGTAAAGGCTATTGCAGCATTAGCTAAAGAGCAGGTGCCTGATATGGTACTAAAGGCTTATGGAAAGTCTAGCATCAGATTTGGTAGCGAGTATTTAATTCCAAAACCAATGGATCCAAGACTCATAACGACTATTTCGCCAGCGGTAGCAAAGGCCGCAATGGACTCTGGAGTGGCACGAATTACCATTAAAGATTGGAAGAAATATGAGGACGAGTTACTTGAAAGGGTTGGGATAGATCAGCGATTAATTTCTAGATTTGTATACAGAGCTCGTCAAAATCCGAAGAAAGTTGTATTTGCTGAAGCAAATCATGTAAATATTCTCAAGGCTGCTCAAATGACCTTAGATGCTGGAATTGGGACACCTATTCTAATGGGTAAGAAGCAAGAAATCGAGTCTTTAATTGCCCAGCATGAGCTAGAGGCACTCAAAGACTGTGAAATCATAGATCCTAAGGAACAGCTTGAAAAGGTAGAGGAGTTTGCAACGCAGTACACTAAGATGCGTCAGCGCAAAGGGATGACCATGCATCTTGCGAGAAAAGCAATGACTGGTCGTACCTATTTCGGAATGATGATGGTAGAAAGAGGAGAGGCGGATGTACTGATTTCAGGTCTTTCCAATGATTATCCAAAAACGGTACTACCTGCATTACAAATTGTAGGGATGGAAGAAGGGGTGAATCGTGTAGCTGGGATGTACATTGTTAATACTCCCCGAGGAAATTATTTCTTTGCCGATACTACGGTAAATATGAATCCAACTTCTGAGGAGCTTGTAGAGATCATTGGTTTGACGCATAGAGCGGTCAGATTCTTTGATTATGAGCCCAAAATGGCGGGACTCTCGTTTTCCAATTTTGGTTCTGCAAAAGGAGAGGTGCCTGAGAAGATGGCTAGGGCGGTAAAGATGGCCAAAGAGCGATGGCCTGATATGATAATTGATGGTGAGATTCAGGCAAATGTTGCTTTGAACAAGCAGTTGCTTGAGGAGCTTTATCCATTTAGTGATCTAAAAGGACACAACGTAAATACTTTGATTTTTCCAGATCTTCAGTCTGGTAACATTGCATATAAATCATTGATGGAAATTGGAGGAGCAGAGGTAATAGGACCAGTACTTATGGGTATGAAAAAATCAGTTCAGGTATTACAGCTTGGGAGCTCTGTAAAGGAAATCTACAATATGGTAGCCATAGCAGTGGTTGATGCAGGCGTTGAAAATAGGGAAGGGCTATGATAACATATTTAAGGGGTAAGCTTACTTTCAAAGACCCAACGCACTTGATCGTTGAGGTGCAAGGAGTCGGTTATGAAGTGAAGATTAGCTTGATTACGTACTCCCAAGTAAAAGATAAGGAAGACATTCTGATCCAGACATATTTACATATCAAAGAGGATTCTCACACCCTTTTTGGATTTTATGAACAGTCTGAAAAGAAGCGTTTTTTGGATCTATTATCCATTAATGGTGTTGGGCCGAGCACGGCACTAATGATTCTGTCCTCTTTGGATGCGAAGGAGCTCCAAGCAGCCATCATTCAAGAGGACGTAAAAACCATTCAGTCTGTCAAGGGAATTGGAGGTAAAACTGCTCAGAGAATTATCCTTGAATTGAAGGATAAGATGAAGAAGGAAGGGTTGCTTGATAAATCGTTAGAAATTCAGCCTCGTTTCGATAATACCTTGCGAAATGAAGCGTTATCAGCCTTGATAACCTTAGGGATAAACAAATCCGCTGCTGAAAAAACTGTAGATAAGATTTTGAAAGAATACGGAGATGAACTTAAACTTGAGGAATTGATCAAACATGCTCTAAAGCGGTCTTAACCTAATCTAACTAACTACTACACGCTTTTTTGAAAGTACTTCTGGCTATACGGTTCATTATTGCTTTTACTTTTCTGGTTCTATGTCTTGAGGGACAGGCGTCCATCATGCAGGAGCAAGATACAGTTCAAGCTGATTCGGTCGGTCCATACGAACCTAGCAATAAACCTACTTATCAGCCTAGCTATCGCTTTGGAGATCCATTCTCATTTCGTAGTTCACGTTCTCCGCTTTTCTTGAGAGACCCATCGCAACTTGATATGCAGGTGCGATTTAATCCTGACACGACAGCAGATGATGCGGGTGTCACCTACTCTGTCTACGAGAACATTGGTTCTTTAGATTTCCGCCCTGCTTCTTTTATGACCTTCCAGGAGTTTAACCAGTACAACAATTCACAGTTAAACAAGGAATATTTCAAGGATCGATCGGCAGGACTAGATGGTGAAAGTGCAGTATCCGGCAGGAGCCTTATCCCCAGACTTTATATCAGTCCAGTATTTGATAGAATATTTGGGGGTAGTTATGTAGATATTCAGCCCAATGGGTTCGTTAATCTAGATTTTGGAGCACGGTTTCAACGGATCGATAATCCTGCGATACCACTAAGACAACAACGAAATGGATCCTTCAATTTCGATCAGCAGATCAGCTTAAATGTGGTGGGTAGAGTCGGTGAGAAACTGGCGATAACAGCAAATTTTGACAACAATAACACATTTGATTTTCAGAACAATTTAAAAGTTGAGTATACAGGTTACGAAGAAGACATCATAAAGAGGATTGAAATAGGTAATGTAAGTATGCCGGTCTCCAACTCACTTATGAGCGGCGCACAGTCATAAAGCATATGCACAGTTCCTTCTCCTTGCTTGCTCAAAATGGATATTTCTACACTGTCTGTCTCAGTCGACCAGGAAACT
>JABSPG010000454.1 GCA_013214445.1 Ekhidna sp.
AATTTGGAGAGGTAATTCGCGTAAGGTCGGATATTCCATGCAGATAAGAAGTAAGGATGTTATCGTAAGAGACACTCAGTCTGGTGTATTCCCCTTCATCTTGAAGAATACTGGGTAAACTGCTTGATCTTACAACCATCTTGCTGTCATGAAAAATGAAATTGATGCTTAGGATTTTATCCTTGAACCAATCGTCCGTTTCGGTCAACCTCAGAGCCATCGCTTTGTATCCGCCTTCGAATGGAGCCATCAATGTATGTCCAAGACCATAGAATCCATAGACTTTCCTTTGCTTCAATGCATGGTACTGATGTAGGCTAAGGAAATTTTCTGTCAGTACTTCCTCCCGATGTTTGTTTTCAAGGAAGAAATCAATATTTCTTACGATATGCTTGATCGAAAAAGCATGTTCCTCGTCATCTTCGATGTTGATAGTCTCGATAAATCGTTTTGCATAGATCAAGTTTAGAGAGTCGGAAAGCTCATGTTCGTATGCTAGCTGGAACTCGTCAGAGAGTTCGGCCAGATGATCAAAAAGTAAGGAAACATCTTTAATGTTGTTATTACCGTGGTATCGAAACGTTTGCCCAGCTTGAAAAAGGTCTTTTAAAGCTACCCACTTGTTTCGATAGTCAAGGTTATTCCTGCCCTGTGAAACCACCCAATTCTCAAGAATTCTGGCAAGTAATGTTGGATCACCTTCCTTATTGTACTTATTCATAAAGTAGGCTTGGCTGTAATCCATTTCGACGAAAAAATCTTTTACGTCATAGGTTGAATTTAAGTACGTAAAGAACTGGACATCAAATGCTATGGGTTCATGAAACCCATGAATCTCCCCCACAAGAATCAATGGGTGGGTCTTGATGTCTGAATCCATAAGTTCAAAAGAATAATTGGAATCCAGTGGGTAGGATACCGTGTTTCTTTCAAGATACGGTAGGTACTTGCTGCCTTTGATATACTGTAATCCTATGAATCCAGTGTAAATAAATAGAGGTAAGAGAAGCAGTGAGAGTAAGATTTTCTTCAATTTTCGTTTCATGATTTTGTGCTTTTTCTCAAAGCACCAGAAAACATTTGAATGAGAAAAATGAGTGTGACCGAATTGCTTCTAGTTGTGATGACCTTGCATCAACTGGGACAAATACGCACGGTTTAGGGACGATTTTGCAAACTTGATCTGACTTCATCGTGATACTGATGACTTACGGGAAGCTCCACATTGGCATTCGCAATCATGATAGTTGCTTTCCTTTTGGTGCCTTTCAGTTCGCCAGCAAAGGAGATGTTTATAAGATAAGAACGATGGATTTGTACCATAAAAGCAAGATCCTTTTTTATAGCTGAAATCGTATTTCTAAGCATCTTCTTCGATAGTGATCCTTGTTCGTCTTTGTAGTGGATGCAGACATAATTTTGCTGAGCTTCAATATATGCCAATTCATCTCTTCCCACTGCAATGGACTCAGACTTTGAGCTATTCCAAATACGGATCTCGTCATTTTTGGACTGTTTAGTTTTCAGCACTTTTCTCCCGAATTGCAATCGGACATATGCAATGACAGGAACCAATAGAATGATAAAACCCCAGGAAAAACTGGTGATGAATTGCAGATAGTTTAACAAACTTGTCTTAGGGCCACTAAACATGATATGGTGATAAAAGTACGTGCCAATGCTAAGTGTTAAACCGGCACTGATTAGCGTCACAAGTTCAGTCCATCTGGTCCATTTCCGTAAGAATTTGAACAGTGCTAATTCCATAGGATAGACGCATAAGTAGGCCAAAAGGGAAACAAGCGAGTACCCCAGCAGCTTTGGTATCTTATGTTCCATATCGGAAGCATATGTGTCAAAGGGTTGAAGTACAATCAGCAAAAATCCGATCAATGCTGCCATAATAAGTGAGGTATAAACCCGGCTTGCAAACGAAGCTGTGAAAGGATGACTTGAGTGGATCATTTTACTGAAAGGGTGATCAGAGCAGTAGTTTTGTGGATTATGATAATGAGTATTCTTTAGCCTAAAAGTAAGAAGAAGCACATTAGGTTCATAGCTTTAATCGACAGGTTAGATTATGGGTAACAGTTAACTTGTCGATTTTCTATTAGTTACTTCTTGGTTTTTTAAAAAGGATTAATCCAGTACTTTGCGATCCAACAAAATCTCATTGATATGTCTAGATCCTTTGTCAAAACCCTGCTACCCCTTGTTCTGATCGCCTTCATTCAAGTAGATGCGATTTCACAATCTTCGAAAGAACTAAATGCAGCCGCCGCAAAACTAGCTATGCGAGAAATTGGTCCTGCCTTGATGGGCGGAAGGATATCAGACATTGCCATTCATCCCAATCAACCTCATACCTGGTATGTGGCGGCTGGTTCTGGCAACCTTTGGAAAACCACAAATAGGGGTACTACCTGGAAGCCCATATTTGATGATCAGCAGTCGTACTCAATTGGTGATGTGGCAACAGACCCCAACAATCCGAACGTAATATGGGTAGGAACGGGTGAGAATGTTAGTGGAAGACATGTAGGATGGGGAAACGGCATCTACAAAAGTAAGGATGGAGGTAAGACTTGGGTAAATATGGGCCTCAAGGCTTCAGAACATATCGGTAAAATTCTGGTCGACCCATCCGATAGTGACATAATCTATGTAGCCTCTGAGGGCCCTTTGTGGTCTTCGGGAGGGGAGAGAGGAGTATATAAATCCATTGATGGGGGCAAAAGCTGGCAATCGGTGCTTAGCATCGATAAATATACAGGGGTTACGGACATTGAATTTGATCCCTCTAATCCCAAAACGATCTACGCCGCAACTTACCAGCGTTTTAGAAGAACATGGGCACTGATGGCCGGTGGACCAAACAGCGGTATCTATAAATCGAGTGACGCTGGTACTACATGGACGCAACTCAAGCATGGACTACCTTCAGTGGATATGGGAAAGATTGGCTTGGCTGTAACCCCCGCAAATCCAAACCTGGTCTATGCCACGATCGAAGCAAATGATCAAAACAAGGGGTTTTACCGCTCTGATGATAGAGGTGAAAGCTGGAAAAAACAGAATACATACATTTCAGGAGGGACTGGTCCTCACTACTATCAGGAGATAGAGGCTTCACCACAAGATGCAAATTTAGTGTATCAAATGGACGTCTTTCTGCATGTGACGAGAGATGGCGGCAAGTCATTTGACTACTTGACTAACGGTAGAACCAAGCATAGCGATAATCACGCACTTTGGATTGATCCATCAGATGATAGTCACTTAATTGCGGGAACAGATGGTGGGCTCTATGAGTCTTACGATCAAGGAGATACATGGAGGCATTTCAATAACCTGCCCATTTCTCAATTTTACAAATTGGGCCTTGACAACTCTCTACCCTTTTACAATATCGTTGCTGGTGCACAGGATTTAGGTACGCTGATAGGTCCTTCACGAACTACCAATACAGAGGGGATCAGGAACCGAGATTGGTATGTGCCCTTAGGGGCCGATGGCTATGGTTCTGTTTATGATTGGAAGGATAGTAACACTGCCTACATGATGTGGCAGCAGGGGAGCTTGGTTCGTTTGAATGTAAAAACAGGAGAGACCATGGGAATTAAACCCCAACCTGTAGATTCTGAAGTTCCTGAACGATGGAACTGGGACAGTCCAATTTTGGTCAGCCCGCATAACAACAAACGCATCTATTTTGGGTCTCAGAGGCTGTGGAAGAGTGAAAATCAGGGCAATGAATGGGAAGCTGTTAGTGAAGACCTAACCACAAATACCAATCGTTACGAGCTGCCATTGATG
>JABSPG010000455.1 GCA_013214445.1 Ekhidna sp.
CTACCTTCATAACGACTTTTGCTAACTATACTTTTTTGTTATTAACGATTCAATTTCAACCAAAATTGGAATTAATAGAAGAAAAACAATAAATGCTTTCCAACTAAAATTGTTAAAAAAATCATCATCTATTAGGTCTGGTATTCTTGAAAAAAAATATCCAATAATACATACTATTAAGCTTGTCAAATACTTACTTTCTCTCTTGACTACATTTTTTGTAGCAAAACAATAAATGGAACTGAGAACAAAGTATCCCCAATATCCAAAAGCAAAATAATAGATTATACCTCCCATAAGACCATAATAACCACCATAATCATCACCAATCACATAAGCGATGGCTAAACTTATGGCTAAGTGAATAACCAGCATCAAAATCGACAAAACCAATACTTTAAAAAAAAATCTCATAGTAGCTATTGACACCCTAAATTAGATAAAGGAAGATTACCTTCTAGAACATCTTTAACCTTATCCCAATCAACCCTATCTATTTTTGGGAGAAGTTTTTCAGCTTGCCCACCATTATTTGAAACGAAATCTTTTAAGTTGTTTTGGAATGCATTCCATAAAGCATCAGCGCCTTCAAATGCTGACTGATTTCTCGGTAGGTCACCCATTAGATTATCAAACGATTCGGCTACCCGATCAACACCTCTAGTGTAAAAGTTGTAACTACCATCGGCATTTTGAACTAGCCCAAATTGTCTATTCCCACTTACAGGATGATTCCAATCTGCAGGAGATTCAATAGTTGTAAAAATCCAACTTGCACTTTTTTGATCAGAACAAATAACACTCCCATCCTGAGATCCTTCAATAACACCTCCAAGTAAAGGTGATATTTCAAATCTCATAATAGCTCCAAGATAATTAGAAGAATTCCAAATACTTTCCTCTGACACATTATAAGGCTCAAATTCAGTGGTATTATTCGCGAAGAATGTGTTGAGATTTGTTCTTACGTGATTAAAAAAATCTGGAGCCGAAAACCTTTGCCCTGTAGCAGGGTTATCTGGTAACTGGGTAATCTTCACTGGAAAGTAATCCATATTAACAACTGCTCCCGAAGCTTCCTGAATATATTGAATATCCCAATCTCCCGCAATAATACTTGTATAGTTATCATCCAGATTTTCGAGTTTGTGAATTACAAACTGTGGTGGTGTGTGTTGCGCTAGCTCTTGCCAATCTTGTATTTGATCACAATTTTCTATCAATGAAAAAGGATCCTGTTGCAGTAAATCAGCAACTTGCATTCGAATAATGAGATCACTAATATCAATAGCATCAGGAGGATTTACACCAATTGGATTGTCTGGATCTTCACTGCCATCACCGTCAGCACCACCGCTGGATCCACCTCCATCTCCTCCGTAGTATCCACCAGAAGATCCACTTCCTCCGGAACCTCCTCCTCCAAATCCACCGCTTCCACTTCCGCCAGAATCACCAGAATCTCCACTTCCTGAGTCACCATTAGAGCCACCAGAGGATCCGCATTCCTCTGTTCTAGCAAAAAAGTATCCCCAGCTGCCGTCATCACACCAGACTTGTATGTAGTTAGCTTCGCTAATCTGAATCGCTAAATCCCCTCCTACTGCTATCCAGCAGCAAGTACTACTCTCAATTCTTCCGTTTTCCGATTGCACTGGCAATCCATCTACCAGCTGATTTTCAATCGAAACATTATTTGAAGGGTTATAGATAATCACATGACCCGTAAAATATTTCCAAGGTATTTCATCACTCGGAAAACTAGAAAGCCAGCCTACGTCTGGAAGGTAACTAACATAATATCCGGTAAGTTCATCATCTTTTTCAGCAAGAATAAAGTTTTCAAATGCCAATTCATCCGCCTTTAACTCAATACCGAAGGAATAGCGTGTGGTACTATCCTTGGGACTATAAGTCATAACTGCGTCCGATAAATCTAAATCTCCGTACTCGCTGGTGATCCGACCAGACGAACTTTCACCTAAGTAACTGGAAAGCTGAGAAAGTAACTCATCGCTTACATCAATAACTTCAATTTTAAATTTTTCTTGTTCAACAATTGGTTCAACAAAATTTGATTCCTCTTGACAGCTTATGCTGATACATAAACAAAAAGAAACAAGTAGTAGTAGTTTAAAGTGTTTCATAAAAGTTTAATTCGTTATATTTAATAATACTTAAATCTATTAATTTTTTAAATAACGTAATACATCATATACAAACATTTAATTGTGAATAACTCATCAGAACATATTTCCCTTTGGGAAAAGCAATCATTTTTGACACGCGACATCATCATCGTTGGTGCCGGAATAACTGGACTATCAGCTGCAGCTACTCTTAAGGAAAATGCACCCAATCTGAAAGTCACAGTTCTGGAAAGAGGTATACTTCCATCTGGAGCTAGTACTAAAAATGCAGGATTTGCCTGTTTTGGTAGTGTTTCAGAGTTACTCAATGACATTGAAACGCTGGGTAAAGATGGAATGCTATCGCTGGTGGAGAAAAGATGGGACGGACTGCAAAAAACGTGTCAGCGACTTGGTAGAAGCGTCATTGATATCCAAACCAAAAGCGGCTATGAGTTAGTCTTCAGCGAGCCCAGCAACTTCCTCAATCGAATGGATGAGGTAAATACTATATTGAAGCCATTTTTTCAAAATGAGGTATTCCGAAAAACCGATGATCGGATCTCTGATTTTGGTTTTGGACAAACAATGCATCTCATTGAAAATCACCTTGAAGGACAGCTGGATACAGGGAAGTTAGTAGCTGCACTTTGGAAATACTGTTCTGAAATTGGTGTGCAGATCCATACCGGGTGTGAGGTAGAAAAGGTCATAGAGGAAGAAAATCAAGTTTTAATTCAGTGTAGAGACCTTACATTCAGTTGCAACAAGGTAGGAATATGCACCAATGCTTTTACCAACAAGCTTCTCAGCAAAAACGAAGATCTTTCACCCGGACGAGGAATTGTAATGAGCATAGTCCCAAAGAACCCTTTGAGATTCGAAGGAACCTTCCACTATGAAGAGGGGTACTATTACTTTAGGGATTACTACGGGAAATTGCTATTTGGAGGCGGTAGAAATGTCGACTTGGAGGAGGAAACCACCACTGATTTTGGAATCAATCAACAGATCAAAGAGAAACTCCTTTCAGACCTCTCCACTATCATACTACCCAATCAAGCCTACGAAATTGAAATGGAGTGGTCGGGGATCATGGCTTTTGGAAAAAACAAGAGTCCCATCGTGAAGAAAACATCGGATCGCATGGCTATTGGAGTTCGTCTTGGAGGAATGGGCGTGGCAATCGGTAGTTTAGTAGGTGAAGAGGTAGCAGAGCTCTTATTTTGATATTTTACTTGCTCCTATCTACTAATAGAAAACCATTTAGGTCTTGCTAAAGCTTGCGATCAAAACAAAAAGACGATACAAGACCTCAATGATTACCTCTAACTGATAAATTCCAAGAAGGGGTTTTATTCAAAAGTTCATAAGTCTTACGAAGATTAGTCTGATTGATACATTGTTTCTTAATATCAAT
>JABSPG010000456.1 GCA_013214445.1 Ekhidna sp.
GCCATGTCCACCACCATTGACCTGATAAAACCAAACCTTATTGCCTGTGGATTCATTCGCATACTTCTTGATCGTTATCGAGGTTTTATCTCCTTCATTTGGACTGCTGACGGTTTCTTCAGAGCCTAAAGAAGCCTCGGCTTGCTTTATTCTAAAATCAACCATCGAAGGGGTGGAATGGTAAGGTCCATAGCCCTGTTTATCTTCCATGTCTCCGGCCCAAAAGGTGATATCGTCTTTGGTGCCATTCAGCATTAAAACAGGAACAGCCGCCGATTCTTGGCAAGCGTCGTACATATTCTTCATCATGCAGCTGATAATTGGTGCTGCAGCAGTGAAGAAATCTGGTCTTTCGCAGATCAGCTTATTGCACAGATCCCCACCATTTGAGAATCCGACAATAAAGGTCTGAGCCTTATTCAAGGAATGAGCAGATTGTAAATATTCCGCTAGTTGAATGACGAAGGAAACGTCATTTACTTCCAAAGTTTCATGACCTTTGTAGCCCACTTGCCAGAAATTCATATTGCCTTGATCTTTGGTACCCTCCGGATAGGCCAAAACAAATCCGTTTTCTTCGGCCTGTTTTTCCATGTTAAAATAAGAATGTGCATACTTAGCTGTGCCTGAATAGCCATGAAAAACCATCAAAAGAGGTGCATTAGTGGGTAGTTTTTTCGGAACATACAGAAGATAATTTCTTTCTATACCATCAACTTCAATGGTTTTTTTCAACAAAGTGGAAGTCTTAGCGACACAAAAAATAGGAAGGATCAGCGATGTTAATAATAAGAGTGTTCGAGGATTCATAAGCTAAGAATTATTCCGTTAGTTTACTTTTAGTAGCTTGATCGTAGTTCCATCTTTTACCTGCAAGAAGTACACTCCTTTATTCAGATTGTGGATATCGATCATATCTCGAGTTTCATTTACAGATCCACTGCGGACGTTTCTGCCCTGCACATCACGGATGGTATAGGAACCTTGGTAGCCAACCAGCTTCACAAAATCACTAGATGGGTTGGGGTATACTTTCAATCTGGTCATCTCATTTGAAGCCAAAATGACGCTGCAAGGATTAGTGTTGGTAAGGTCGATTTCAATGATACCTTTGGGAGCCAGATCTTTTCCTACAAAAGCCTGGTAGTTAGTAGGGTATTTCGTTGATCTAAATACGGTATTGGTTCCTTCTCCAGCAGGATTAAGGATGTTGATGCCTTGCTCGGCAACACCAAAAACGGTAATGGGATTGACATACTCCCAGACGGTCTCCTTGGCAGGGTTGATCTCAAAAAAGCGGCCAAAGGCTCCATCAGTGATTAGGATATTATCGTTTGGAAGCTGTTGTGCTCCGGATATAAACCTGGAGTAGAAGGAATCTAGGGGATCCGCACTGTATTCCCAGCTATAAGTCTCTGGAGCGAAGGTCCCGTCTGCCTTCTTCTGATACGTACCATTTGCAAAGTCTTGCTTGATCTTCACCGCGGATGAGTATTCTAATTCAGGTCGGAATTTGCCATTATTGAAAATGATGATCTCTCCAATGTTTTCTGTGCCTTGGGTAATCCATTGAGCATTGTGTTGCCCAAAGAGTTGCTGATCCGAAGCGGTACCCTTCTTATAAGCTTTCGGGTTGCCCCATCGATACACTAAATCTCCCTTTGGTCCAGAAGCTTCTTCGGTGGTAGTATTATGGTCTATGATCCATATTTCATCAAAGTGTAAAACACTCAACATGATTTGATCTAATTCAGGGTTGTAATGCACTGAATTTGCGTGGTGCCAATCAGCAATGGGACGGTCGGGTCGTATGTAGTTAATGTCTATTTTTTCTGGATGATCTGCTACTACACCATAGTTGAGTTTGTCAGCATCAAAATCCTGGATCATATGGTCCCATGCGTTCCACTGCCAGACGATCGTACCTCCTTCAGTGCCCTCGGGCCGAATCTCTATTAATTGGTCTGGCCACAGTTCCTCATCAGGTAAGATTTCAGGATTACGTCCATTTGCCAAAGACTCTTCAAAGTCTCTTAGTTCCCATGCCAATATCAGAACATTTCCATTGGGAAGAACTTGAAAATCATGGTGCGCTCGAACCGTATCATTGTTGTAGGTAAAGGACCAAAGGACATTACTATCCCAGTCCAGTTTTTGAATTATTCCACCACCACCTCCAGCATTGATTTTTCTATTTTCCAGTCTTCCGGCCCTCCAAAGTGAACCGTCTGGTTCAAGGTATACTGCGTTTCCCGGGCGATGATCACTGGTCCATGAATGTACCAATTCGCCACAGTTATTGATTAGATAGGTAGTGGAGTTACTGCTCGGTGAAAATAATGTATATGCATCGTAAGCCCCTGCATTATTCAGCATTAAACCAACTGTACGTTCGTCTTCCTGTGCAGAAAGTGAAAGTACAAATGGCCATAGAAGAATAGAAAATATCCATTTATTCATACTATCAAAGCTATGTCCTTCAGGGGAGGTCAGATCGTGCAGAAAATCCAAATAGGGGGGACTATTTGTTCAATTGCTAGTTGGGGTATCGCAATGACTGTGGTATCTAATACATTAGTACCTCTTATGACAATGTTAACCCTTAACAAATGAAAATTTTGTATCAATCAGTTAGATCTATTCTGGTTCTGGGCTGTTTGCTAAGCGGCATCACAGCAATGGCACAGAGTAGGACAATCTCAGGTCAGGTCATCTCGGAAGAAGATGGCGGTCCATTATCTGGAGTAACCATTCAGGTCGTGGGGACAACTACCGGAGCAATATCAGATATTGAAGGGAATTATTCTTTTCAAATCAGTGAGCCAAGCACCAAGTTGTCTTTTTCTTACATTGGATTTCAAACACAGATCATCACTGTCACTAGCCAAACGACTGTCAATGTTACCATGGTAGTGGATGCTGAACAACTTGACGAAGTTGTTGTGACAGCTCTGGGTATTAAAAAGGAGACTAAATCACTTGGCTACTCCGTAACGGAATTTAATGGTGATAATATGGTGAAGGCCAGAGAAGCCAACCCTGTGTCTACTTTGACGGGAAAGGTCGCAGGTCTTAGCATTAGAACTCCTACTGATTTTTTCCAAGACCCTGTCATAGAAATGAGGGGAGGCACTCCATTGGTAGTCATAGACGGGGTACCGAATCCTAACGCAGATTTTTGGGAGATCAGCCCTGACGATATTGACAACATAAGTGTACTTAAGGGAGCTACTGCCTCAGCACTGTATGGATCCATTGGTAGAGATGGTGCGCTACTCATTACTACCAAAAGGGGAAGAATCAACTTACGGTGGAAGTGAATTCAACTACACAGTTTCAAACAGGCTTCCTACGAGTGCCAGAAACACAACAAGTGTATGGTCAAGGAGATAACGGTCAATATGAATGGTTAGGCCCTGATGCAACCAATGGTGTTTGGGTTTGGGGTCCAAAGCTTGATGGGTCTTACTCCACCGTGCAGATAGATAGCAATGGAGAAGCTGTCCCAATGGTCAATCGAGGCAGAGACAACATGAAAAACTTCTTCCGGACCGGTATCATCCAATCCAATAACGTCAGTGTGACAGGTGGGAATGATCAAGGTTCGTTCCGAATGTCTGTTTCAAATAGTCATCAGAGAGGTCAGGTACCAAACACTTCCTTAGATATCCAAGGATTGACGGTAGCTGGTTCGTACAAGCTGTCAGAAAAGCTGACTGCAGACGCAAGTTTGAGCTATGGCCGACAGGAATCAGAGAACTATCCCAATCTTGGTTATGGAC
>JABSPG010000457.1 GCA_013214445.1 Ekhidna sp.
CTTAACATTTGGAGTTACCTCCGCCTGCCCGATGTTTACTATCTGGTGGCTGAGACCAACCTTGCCAGAGTGAGATTTCCACTCACTAGAATTAACGACCTGGCTCGGCCGCACAACCCAAATCCAAGCAGGACAGTTAAAAGCAGTGAAGCAAGCACTGCGTTTTATTGAAAAACATGCCGCTATCACACGTCGAGGCCACGGTGGTCAACAACTGGAATCTGTTGTCGGTTTAGTTGCCGCACTGTTTGAACACTCGACGTCACGAGCACAAGATCCGCAACTTCATACCCACTGTCTTGTGGCCAACATTGCCCCTCGTCATGATGGTACGTGGGGGACATTAGAGTCGAGACATTTGTTTTTATGGCAAAAAGCATCAGGAGCGGTTTACCGCGCAGCATTAGCGAACCACCTGCGTGAGATGGGCTTTCACATTGAGCAACCTGATGGTAAAGACCATTTTGAAGTCAAAGGCGTAAGCCGTTCGATTTGTCGACACTTTTCAAAACGAGCACAAGCGATTGAGGCCGTGATGGAAACCCTCAATGTCAGTAATAGCTCTTCTAAAATAGGCGATGCCATAGCCTTAAATACACGGGCGCATAAGCAAAAGATTGATAGACCTGCATTGTTCAAAGAATGGCACAGCATGCTCAATACGTTAGGTTTTACATCAAAGCACTTAGCCTCAATACAAGATGAAAATGTTGAAGTCGTGCCCATGCCACTGCCTTTATCATCGATTGTTGAGCGCGTTGTTGAAAAACAAGCCTCATTTCGCCTACAAGATTTATATGCCGCCGTTGCCATTGAAGCGCAGTGGCAACATAGCGATTTATGTGAAATTGAGCACACGGTACAGACAATGATAGAGCAACAAGACGTTGTTTATTTAGGGCAAGATATGAATAATAATCAATTATTTTCAACCCCTTCGATGATAGCGCTTGAAAATAAACTCATTGAATATGCCGATAAACTCCAACAACAAAGCTGTTATCAGTTATCGGAGCAAAGTATTTTAGCCGCCATTGACCAGCAAACCGTTAACCAGCAAGTAGTTAACCCCGATTTTTCCTTATCTGATGAACAAGCAGAGGCTGTTTTTCGCGTTTGCCAAAGCAGTTTAGACATTCTACAAGGAGCCGCCGGTACGGGGAAATCAATGTCTATGCAAGCGGTTAAGCTCGCTTACGAAAGTGCAGGATTTAACATTCGAGGAGCGACCATTGCGCGTAAAACGGCCAACCAACTTGAGAAGGATACAGGCATTGCTTGTAGCACGTTGGCAAAATTACTGATGGAGCTTGAAAGTGGCAAAGCAAAACTCAACAATACGGTTGTGTTAGTGGATGAAGCAGGTCAACTATCAAGCCCCGATTTGATGCAGTTGATGCAAGCAATAGATGAGGCAGGAGGCAAACTTATTTTAGTCGGTGAGCAACAACAACTTGATGCCATTACACACGACGGCAGTTTACGCTATCTATCACAACGACAAGGTTGTGCCCGTATTGAAACCATTCGTCGCCAACGTCAACCTTGGGCACGAAAAGCGGTCAGTCAGCTCCGTGTGGGCGATACAGTGCCTGTATTGGAAGCACACAAACAGCGAGGGTTATTGCACTTTGCGGATGATGTTTTCCAAGTACGCAGACAGTTAGTCAGCCAGTGGCAACAATATTGCAAAGCTAACCCCGATAAAGAGGCGATGATATTGGCTCCACGTTGGCGTGACGTACAAGCACTGAACGAACTTGTTCGCGAAGTGCATCAAACACAAGGTAAGCTTGGTCAGGAAAACATTGAACTTGATTGTGTTGTGGGTAAAAACATCATGAGCTTTCAATTTTCAATGGGTGAGCGTGTACGGTTTACTCGTAACGATAACCAACAAGACTTTACCAACGGCGAACTTGGTACGATTGAATCTATTGAACAATCTAATGGCGATGTTCATTTTACGGTTCGTTGTGATGATGGCCGCACCGTCTCATTTAACCACGCTGATTACTGTGATGAGGAAGGAAATTTATTCCTCGTACAGGCTTATGCTTCCACTGTTTATTCAAGCCAAGGCGCTACTGTCGATGGTGACGTGTTTATTTATTACACGTCCTTTATGGGCAGATCCGCAAGTTATGTGGCAGGCTCAAGACATAAAGATAACAGCCATTGGTTTGTTAATAGTGGGGAAATAGACATGCAAAGTGGTGTGTTAGATAAAGGACTTGAAGGCACTGAGAAAACACGTCTAGCCACGCTCGCACGCTGTATGAGTATCAATAAAGAGAAGTATCTTGCCGTTGAGTATTTGGCTGAGCAACAAGCCCAAGCTGATAGACTTCTGCAACAGCAACAAGCTCAGGAAGTTGAGGTTATGCCTGAGCTGGAAGTGCCTTGGTAAGCTCAGGCTCAAAACTAGATGCGCACAAGGGTTCAAACTCGTGCAGCGTCTGCTCATCCATAACGTTTGCGTCCGTTAAGCCTTTCGCTGTTTCATGGATAACGCCTAAAATATCGTTATCCATCATAAATTAAGCATGTAAGGCTTTAAGGGCAAATTCTGGCTCGGCATCAACAATCTTAAGTAATGCGCGTGCAGGGCCAGTCGGGTGACGGCGGCCTTGCTCCCAGTTTTCTAACGTGCGTTTGCTCACACCCACCACATCAGCAAAACGACCTTGTGTTAAGCCCGTTTTAGCACGTATTGCTTTGACTTCTGGCTCAGCAAATACGGTGACACGGGCAGGTTTTACTTTCCCTTGGATAATATCATCTGCTTGCTCGACGCTTGCCATAAGTTCATTAAACATATCGTCATTCATTGTGACCACCCCTCTACTAGTTGTCTTAATTTTTTCGTTTGTGCATCGGTTAAGTTAGCTTGTGCGTTTTTTGGAAAAGCGAACAACATATAAAGCTGATCGTCTTCGCTCATCCAATAATAAATGATCCGTACACCGCCACTTTTACCGCGTCCCTCTAATGCCCAACGCACTTTGCGTAAACCACCACTGCTTTTGATAAGTGCGCCTCTGTCAGGCCGAGTGACTAAGGCTTCCTGTAAATCTTTATATTCATCATCACTCATTAAATTGGTAATGAGTTTCGTGAATATCGGCGTCTCTATAATAACCATAGTAGCGCATTATACGCCAATGGCGTAGTTAGTCGAGCATTTAATTTATTCATCATGCTCTAAATCCAGTAATTCAAGTAACACTTGTTCATCACTTAAGCCGTTATCAATATCGTCACTAGAGCAAGTGTCGACTGAGTGTAACTTCCCAACTTAATATCAACCGATCCAGTTAATCTAAACCATTTTCCCATCAACCATTGGTTAACCCACTATAACGTTAATTTGAAAAAATAAATTTGTGCAATAAATAAACAAATTTTATTGAAGGTCTGTGTAAATTTATATTTAATAGATTAATGCAGAAATTTTTTCAATCATTGGATGATATCGAACAGTTTGTTGCTTCACTTAACAGCCATCATTGTTATAAATGTCACCACTGCTCTGAGCAAGGACATTTTATTTCTCATGGATTTGTTTATAAACAATATTCTAGTGCTAATAAACAAGCTGTCGGTAAACGTATCGTTTGTTCAAATCGTTATGGCCATTTGGGGTGCGGGAAAACCTATCAGTTAATGTTGAGCGAACAATTACCCTCAAAGCGTTACACGGTAACGCAATTGAATGTGTTTATTTTATTGTTACTCTCTCATCTGTCTGTTTGTTGTGCCTATCAACAAGCAACTG
>JABSPG010000458.1 GCA_013214445.1 Ekhidna sp.
ATGATGGCTACCTTGTTGTACGAGTCAAATGCTTCGTCAAATGCATTTGACATTTTTTCTCCCAGCGTGAATCCTTTTTGAGAGGTGAGCTTGTAGTCGCCATTGTCCCAGATATCCTCAATTTCTACATACTCCGAGTAGTAGACAGCCTTGTCCACATCAAGTTTCTTTGTAATCTTATGTGTCCTATGGACTAATTCCTGATACACATCTAGGGCAGTATCAATCCCAATATCTTTCGCTAGGCGGGTTTTCACCATCCCCGGGATGAGATTTTTTACGAAAATCATCAATAAACTATCGCTCATTTCTAGTATCTACTTTTAGTGAACTTTTACTCCTTTAACCAACCACTTCCCCCAAGACTTATTGTAGGTATGGACGCTATCTGTTACTTGATTGCTTGAACCTACTACTTCGAATCCCTCGTTTTTCCATTGGAAAATACCCCCGTATAGGTTTTTAACGTTGGTAAATCCTGCTTTCTGAAGTTTCTCGCCGATCCGTTCACTTCGGTAGCCAACAGAGCAATAAACAATTACTTCCTGGTCTTTGTCGATATCCTTCACCTCTTTAATCTTAAATGAATCGTAATCAATGAATCTTGCACCAGCTATATGACTCACAGCATATTCTTCTTCAGCTCTGGTGTCAAGTATTACTGCATCTTCTAACTTTTCTTCAAGTGACTCTGCTTTTATAAGCGGGACCGTGTTTTTGTAAAGGCTCTCCAGCTTTTCATCATATGTGGTCTGACCACAGGCGGAAATCATTGAGGCAAATAAAAATACAAGAACAGGAATAGATCTTTTCATTTCTTTTTTCTAAGCTCCAAAATCAACACCAATCCGGTGAAGACATATTCGATAACAATAATATACATGGGAAGTTCAAATCCCTCTTGTGAGTATCCAGCATAAGTGAAAAAGATGAAAAATGACCAGACTAGAGGATACCAATAACCGGATAATAGACCGAAAGCAACCAATGGCAAAACGTACCAGGGGTGAACAGTAGTGGCGAATAATAGATAAGATGTAAGGATAAAAAGTAAGGCCTTTGGGATGGGCCACTTTTTTACAACTCCAGCTATCGAAATGGCAATAATTGTCAAAAAGCTGAGAATAGAGAGGAGCGGACCGATTTTAGCAATATTGTTATATCCGTACATCCAAAAACCTATCTCCCGTGCGATAAAGTAGATGCTAGCGTTGAACTCAAAAGAACGAAAGTATAGGTCTAGACTTTCGCGCATTGCCGAAATGAAAGAAGCATTGAGTAAAGGCAGCAATGTTAGAGTTGCAATAGCCCCAGCCAGGATGGATACGCTCCACTGTTTTGCTTTTATGCCTTTTAGGAATAGGAAGGGCAGGTAGATTAGAGGGAGTAGTTTGGTGCCAATCGCCAATCCAAATCCTAATGAAGCAAACAAATTCTTATTCTTTTCATAGTAAAACATACCTGCCAAGACGAAGAATATGACGACTCCTTCAAAGTGGAGATTCCCCGTAAACTCCAGGATAATCATGGGGTTTAGCCAGAACCAGTAGGCCATTGCCTCTGATTTCCCATAGTGATGGCAGAGTTTTTTTAAGAAAATGAAGGACCCAAAATCCGCAGCAAACAGAAAAATCCGAATGATCCCCGCTGCTACTAACCAATTCTCCTGGCACACTATGACACTGATCCAAAAGATGAATTGATTAATAGGGGGATAGATGGTAAAGTAATTTGGAGAATTAAGTTTGTTGAACAACTCCTGAGATAGCTCGTCAATGTTTTGATCGAGATAAGTGCCAGGGAGTGCTTCAAATGGGTGAATGCCGTTTTTCAATAAAGTACCATCCCAAATGAATCGATAGACATCATCTGATAGGACGGGCATACTGATAAATAGAACCAACCTTGCAATGAAACCCAAAGTGACTAACTGCTTAAGATCGAGAGGCTTCAGAACCAGAAAAACGTAGCTCACAAAGGTGCTGCAGTAAGCCATCAATATCAACGTGGTTTGGTGTCTTTCCACCCAACTTCCAAGGCTCAAAATTCCGAGTATGAATACGATCAAAAAGGTATAGTGACCAGCTTTATCTTGTTTGGTGCCTATCATTGATCAACTATAGAAAAGTGCCAAATTTGGCTAGGTATGTCTCATCGGTTTTATGGACAAAATAAAAACGTAAGCAAAGCCAATCGCGAGCATTCCGTGAAACAGCATGAGCCCGTAATCTTCTAGTTTGAATCCAGAGAAAACTCCGTAAACAAAGTAGACGGAAAGTAAGCCTTCCATGAAGGTCACTGGGGTAAGAACTTGACTCAAATATTGGTTGCCTTTCCACGAATCACCCTTGGATTGCACATTGAATTTTGGTGTACGTACAAAAGGTGTTTTGATTCCCAAATATCCTTCTACAACCGCAATCGAATTGTGTAGCGCCATACCCATCGAAAAGGCCAGAAACATAGGAAAATTCGCAATAAAATACCGGAAGGTGTATTCTGGGTGTGTCGCTTTTGCTGCCACCCAATAGAAGAATCCCATTGCTAGAAATCCGATGATGAATATACTTCCTAGATCGAATACTAAGGAAAGATCTGGATTGTATTCTTTTATGTACAGCATTGGTATACTCAGTACAGCTGCAATCAAGAGCAATAAGAAAACAGAGCTGTTCAATAGATGAAAAGCTGCCCTTATTTTATGGTTCCAGCCGATATTGGAAGTCAACACTTTACCTAGTGTTTTTCTAGCAGTTTCTGCTGCCCCTTTATTCCACCGATACTGTTGAGATTTCACTGCTGGGATAAGAACTGGCAATTCTGCGGGAGATTCAATTTCTTCCCGATAAACAAATTTCCATCCCTTAAGCTGAGCACGATAGCTCAGATCTAAATCTTCGGTAATGGTGTCGTACTCCCAACCCCCAGCATCTTCTATGCAGGATTTTTTCCAGACGCCTGCTGTTCCGTTGAAATTGATAAAACTTCCGGCATGCTCTCTACCTTTTTGTTCCACCGTAAAATGAGCGTCTAGCCAAAAAGCTTGGATCTTAGTTAGCGATCCGTAATCTGTATTCAGGTGGCTCCATTTGGTCTGTACCATCCCAATACTATCGTTCGTGAACTTTGGTAGCGTACGAACCAAGAATTTTGGGTTGGGCACAAAATCAGCATCGAAGATGGCGATAAATTCTCCTTTAGCTCTTTCTAATCCATAGGCGAGCGCACCTGCCTTGTAGCCGACTCTATCTACTCTTCTTACTTGCTGAATATTCCAGCCATTGGCAGCATATTCATTTACTTTTTTCTCAATGATCTGTACCGTCTCATCTGTAGAGTCATCCAAGACTTGGATTTCAAGTTTGTCTTTGGGGTATTCAATTTTGGTGACGGCATCAATCAGTCGCTCTACAACGTAGCGTTCGTTATATACTGGCAGCTGAATGGTAACTATCGGAAAAACAGTCAGTTTTTCTGCAGATTTTTCTTTGACCTTCTTTGCCTTCAAGTAATGCCAAGTCAAATTAAACTGACCGAGACTGAAGAGACAGATTATCAGCAGCGTAACACCATATAAGACTATAACTAACCACTCCACTTTTTATAAATATTTAAAAATTGTGTAGATAATTTTATAGCCAGCACCTAAAGTGCCTTTTACTGTACCACTGACTTTTGAAATACCAATTCTCTGCCGATAGTCCACTGCAACATCTTTGGTACGCAAATTTAGCTTAGCCGCCTTTAATTGCATTTCTACTGTCCAGCCGTA
>JABSPG010000459.1 GCA_013214445.1 Ekhidna sp.
CCGTCTAAGGGATTAAATAAATAGATATCTCTTAGTTCATACGAGTTAGTTGATGTAACAATAGGCAATGCAGTAATCTCTGATAACTCTGAACCCTCAAAATCAGCTCTAAACTGAGAATCCAATGGCTGAATTGTTCCAGAAAGCTCTGTGGATAGTAGGTCTGATTCAAGACTGGACTCTTCTTCCTGATCAATTGTCTCGCCAGAAATAATACGTCTTATGTTTTCAATGTAAACATCTTTATTACTTACCTCTTGCTCCAAAGAATCAATGGTCATGGAGAGTTCCAAAACCTGACGGTTTGCCTCCATCTGTGCATGACGAGGATCCAACCACTGCTCCAGCCCGACAGTAACCAAATAAACAGCAACACCCAACACAATTAGGCCTACTCCAGCCAATAACAATAACAACCTTGCGTAATTGAAACTGAATGTTGTCTTTTCAGCAAAATTTTCTTCGTTCCTAATGATCAGAAGATATTTGCTAGTCAACCAATTACTAAATGTCTTTCTTGCGGCCATGAATTGCGATTTCTAAAAACAAAGGTATGAAAATGGCCCTTTTTTTATCTTTACACCAATTTGAATTTAAGTTCGTTATCCTTTGAATCACTAAGACTTACTTTGAGGAAGACTATACCTGTTTTTATTACTCTACTGCTAATGGCTTGTTCACCCTATAAGAACAATCCACTTAGCAATTCATATCATGATTTAACTGCTCACTACAACGCTTATTTCATTGCCAAAGAACGTATAAGTGAAATAGAACAAACCATCTTCCAAAGTCAAGATTGGAATTACAACAAAGTACTTCCGATCTACCCTCAATTTGATTCTGCGCAAGCAGCAGGTCTAAGCACTCAGGTAGAAGATTGTATCCAAAAAGCTTCAATTGCCATCCAAAGGCATCCAAATAGTAAATGGGAAGACGATAGCTATATTTTAGTAGGTAAAGCCAGACACTATGCAATGGAATTTCCGGATGCAATTGAAACATACAAATATGTGAATACTAATAGTGATGATGATGATGCAAGACATTATGCCCTCACGGAGCTCATCCGAAGTTTTACTGAATTTGAAGAGTATCGGAACGGTGTGGCAGTTACAGACTTTCTTGCGAAAGAGAAGTTAAATCGTCAGAACACAAGGAGACTTCATCTAAACACAGCCTATTTGCATCAAAAACGAGGCGACCAAGATAAAATGGTAGGTAGCTTGGTCAAAGCTGAAGAGCTGCTAAATGGCTCAGATAAAGCAAGAATTAATTTTATTATCGGACAAACCTATCACGAACTTGGCTTCCAAAGCGAAGCTTTTCGATACTACAAAAATGTACTGAAAAACCATCCAAACTATGAACTTGAATTTTATGCGAAGCTGTACATGGCTCAAGTGACCAAACTTGCCGAAGACAATGATCTCAAGAAGATCCAGAAATACTTTAAAAATTTGCTAAAAGATCCAAAAAACAAGGAATACAGAGATAAAATCTACTATGAACTAGCAGGTTTTGATTTGCAGAATGGGCTCTTAGAAGAGGCCATTGAAAACTACAAACTATCAGTAAAAAATAGCACTAACAATAACAGGCAGAAATCATATTCTTATCTAAGTCTGGGCCAGATTTACTATGACTCTTTAAAAGAGTACTCATTAGCAAAGAGCTACTATGATAGTACAGTAGCTACTATGCCAAAGGATGAAGACCAATATGAAGAGATAAAAAAGAGACAAGAGATTCTTGTTGATTTCGTTGAGCAGATATTGACCATCCAGCGAAATGACAGCCTGCTTCACCTAGTTGATTTGCCAGAAGATTCAGTTATTTCACTTTTCTCTGCGCAGATTACTGCAAAAAGAGCTTTAGCGGAAGAAAAGAAGAAGAAGGAAAAACAAGCCGCAATCAATAGAGCAAGAAACATATCACAAAATGCTGGAGACAACATCATTAGCACAGCAACTGAAGGTCAAACCTGGTACTTTAATAACCCCAATAGTGTTTCAAAAGGACGAAATGAATTTCTTAGAAAGTGGGGTGATCGCCCACTAGAAGATAATTGGCGTAGGCTCAACAAAGCTAGCAATGACATTTCAGAGGTCGTTGAAGAAACCTCACTGACAGGTGCAATTTCAGAATCTACAGGTGAAGAAGCGGATGAAATAACAGTGGAAGAAGAAGCCCAACAGCTTCTAGCTGAACTCCCAAAATCTGAAGAGGCAAGACTAAAACTTCTAGCTGAAATTGAAGTCGCCCTTTACAATCTCGGAAATATTTATAATCTAAGACTAGAAGAAGATGAAAATGCCGTCGATTCATTCGAGCAGCTGTTAAATAGATTCTCAGAAACTGAATATGAAGCTGAAGTACTGTATCAGCTATACTTAATCTATAAGAGAATCGATCTCACTATGTCCACCTCGAGAGGTAATCTATTGAAAGAAAAATATCCTGAAACCATCTATGCCAAATTAGTTGACAATCCCAATTACAGAGAGGAGAGCTTTGCATTGAGTGCTCAATTGAAGGAGCTATATAAAAGACTCTATGGGAAATATCGCAACGGACATTATGAGGAGGTGCTCTACTCTACAGATAGTGTCCTAAGACTTGAAAAAGAAAATGAATTCATTGACAATATTGCACTGCTTAGAGTTCTTGCAGTGGGTCAGACAGAAGAAGACCATCGGTATCAGTACGAACTTGATCAATTCATTTCCAAATTTCCAGAAAGCGATCTAGTCGACTATGCAACCTCTCTTTTAACCGCTTCCGAACAATTTCAACAGGAGAGATACAATAGTGCAAAAGCAAGATTCATCAAAGACTTTGAGCAGAAGCACTTGTTTATAGCAGTATTCGACATTGAATCCGATTTGACAGATTCTCTTCCTCCTCTAATTGATGATTACTTGAAATCAAATGATTTAATTTCTCTACAGACTGGAAATCTCATCTTAAACGAAGAAAAGTCAATGTTGCTAGTAAACAAGTTCGACACAAAAGATGACGCTACTGTTTTCTTAACGTCGTTAAATTCTGACCTAGACATCAAAAATCAGTTTAAAGGTCAAAAAATAGACTTATTTGTAATTACGGAAGATAACTTTGATATCTTGTACAGAACAAAAGACGTTAATGCATATCGGACATTTTTTGATAGGAATTACTAATGACGCAAAAACCATTTAAATACATACTAAGAGTACTCTGGATCTCGTTTGCTCTCGGTGTTATTGGGATAACATCTCTCTTCCTAATGGTCAAAAATGATGCTTTTGGCTGGTTTGGAGGTCTTCCTAGTCTACAAGCTCTTGAACGCCCAGACCCAGACCTTTCATCAGAGCTTATCAGTTCAGATGGTGTATCACTCGGAAAGTACTTTCGCAAAAACAGAACGCCGGTTACTTACGAAGAATTATCACCTGAATTGGTCAACACCCTTTTGGTGACCGAAGATGTTCGATTCAAGAATCATTCGGGGATAGACCTCAAAAGTCTGATTAGAGCTGTAGTGGGGAAACTCACTTTCTCCTTCAGTGGAGGGGGTAGTACCCTAACTATGCAACTAGCAGAAAACCTCTACCGGACCAACGACAGCCAAAGAGGCAGTCTATATAGATATTCCTCCATTGGTCAATTGATCACCAAGCTCAAAGAGTGGATTATTGCTGTCCAGTTAGAAGCATCCTACACCAAAGAAGAAATAATGGCCATGTACCTTAACACGATAGAATTTGGTGCCAAC
>JABSPG010000046.1 GCA_013214445.1 Ekhidna sp.
TGGTTACTCGATATAAAGACGATATACGATATTGGGAGATTTGGAATGAGCCAAACACCACATGGTTTTGGGGTACTCCAAACGCAAAAGAATACGCTGCTTTGGTAGCCCAGAGTAGCAAGCTAATACGAGAAATAGATGCTGACTGCAAAATCATCGGAGGGAGTCTAGCTAGAGTAGATGTGCCTTATGCCAAAGAATTGTTTGAACTTGGAATAGCTAATCACATAGATGTTTTTTCTTTTCATCCTTATGGAGTTTTTCCTGAGGCTTCACGGAAGAAGATGAAAGTGCAAGTAAAAATGCCACTCGTCTATGAGCCAGTAATGAACACTGTTGATGGTTTACAGCAATTAATTGACGAAAGTGGTAGAGATATTGAGCTCTGGCAAGGGGAATGTGGCTATCCTTCTGCTATAAACGGTAGTGGATGGAATGGTACGGGCCCTTACAGTAAAAATATTCAAGCCAAGTGGATTTTAAGGAGGGGCTTTACTGATTTAGGTTTGGGGTTGAATGTTTCAGCTTATTTTATGATAAAGGAAAATAAGAATCCGTACCGAGAATACTACAACTTCAAAGGGCTCTTAGAATTTCATGAGTTGAGGCCAAAGGTGGGGTATGATGTATACCGAAATTTAAATGCTATTGTAAATGGAGCATACTACTTAGATACTTTGACTACATGTGAGTTTGAAATTATAAATGAAGGTGGGCTACCTGGTCTAAAGACGAAAAATATAGCTTCAACCATTCTTAGAAAGGGTGATCAGATCTGGATTGCGTATTGGGGAGTGACTCACATGCAAAATAGTGTGAATGAGGGTCAGGTTGACTTGAAGATTAGCAAGATTAACGAAGCAAAAAGTTATGATCTAGTAGACTTTTTCTCTGGCAACATTTATGAGATAAATGATGTCTTGGATGAAGGTTCATCCGTGCAATTAAAAGGGCTTCCACTTTCCGATTATCCTTATTTAGTTCGTGTAAAATAAACCCTCACATTTTTGTTCTTCTAAATCCAGACACACTCTGACTTATAAAGTCCTTTGGGAACTGGTCGTCACCTTCAAACCCGATTTCTATAGTTCCGCTATCTTCTGGGACATAATTGGTTCTAAAAATGTAGTCCCATAAAGACAGACTTATTCCGTAATTAACTCCTATTTTTCCTTTTGGTAGTTTGAAGGCATGGTGGTAGAGATGCATTACAGGATTATTAAAGACGTATTTGAACGGACCCCAGGTGATTTTTACATTAGCATGGTTGAGATGACCAATTGTAATAGAAATGAAATGCACAATGTACGCTTGTTGCGGCTCAAAACCTCCGAGGATCATTAAGCCAATAGTCTTAAGCGGTTTATAAAGAATGTTCTCCATCCAGTGATAACGAAGGTGAGCGGCAAACCCCATTTCTTTTACGCTATGATGTACTTTATGAAATCGCCACAAAAACTCATATCGGTGAAGTAGCAAGTGAGTAAACCACTGAACGAAATCAAGCAAAACAAAAAAAGTAATGAGCTGCAAAGCAGGATGAATGCTGCCAATGTCAAATAATGTCAGGCTGCTTATGCCCAAGTTCATTTTGCCAAATAGCAACGCAATTACATTGTAAATGCCATTGATAGCTATCGAGAAGATGAAAAAGTTGAAGAACATGTAAAAGCCATCAAGCCAGAAGTCCTTTCTAATCATATTTTGATTTTTCCTCCAGGGAAAGACGATTTCAAGTCCCCAAGTCATTAATGAAATCAAAATAAGACCATAGAAATAGTTCATGAACCAAGGCACTTCCATTATCACGGATTTCCAAGTCCAATCTGCCGTACCAATCAGCGCACTCAAAAAGGCGTCTAAATACTCTCTCATCTTACTACACTTAATGAGTGGGCCAGAATCATTTGTTGAGGATTATAATTTATGCCTTTTAGGTATGTATCAGTCTTCCAAAACATACCATTCAATTTCTTTTAGTCCTTCTCTTCTTTTTTTTGATTGAGGAGGGTAGTAAGTGACCAGGTAGTTTACAATTACCTCATGGTTCTTTCCTAGATCCCAAAGGTTTTGTGTTTCCTGCATCCATTGAATTGTGCTGTTCCATTTTTCTCTATTCATCCTGTTTTGGATTACAAGCTTGGCCGAATGGCAATTGGTACAGTTGTTTACCACCGCCATTAGGCCCTTTCCTTCTACCAGGCCAGTTCTTACATGAATGCCGTTTTCAATTCTATCTGGGTCAATAGTAGTCTTAGGGTCTTTTCCTTTTTGGAGATTGCTTCCAACTAAGGACAATGAAGGATTTAGTATGAGGTATATCATTAGTAGTCCTGACACCACAGATAAGCTAATCGCCCCAATAATTAAATGGGTCAATCGCTTAAAAAGTCTATTGAGCCATTCCTCTCTAATCATTTACATTATTTTGATAGCTATTCTGTGGCAAGCGTTATTTAGATAACCTTTAGGATTCCAGCCCGGCACGACCATGGGCTGAGATAATCCATTGCTATCAGTAGCTTTGGCCCATACTTCATAATACCCTTCTGCTGGGAAGTCAATTTTTGCCGAGAAATGTTGCCAAGCTAGGCGGTTTACCGGTTTTTCAAGAAGGCATTTGTGCCATGTTGCACCAAAGTCGATGGAATACGCCATGGAGGCTACTTCATATTCACTTGCCCAAGCATGACCTCTGATATTGAGTGTCTTACTTTTTTTTAGGATCGCACCAGATTTTGGGTAGGTGATCAAAGATTTCACTGGCATAGATTCAATGATACACATGTCGTCTTCATTAACCTTTTCTCCTGGAGCTACTGGTTTGCAAGGCACACGATAAGCCATCCCTTTCATTTTTGCTCCGTCATGGACTACATTTCTGACACTTATACGGTTTACCCATTTGCCAGAAACAGATCCAGGCCATCCTCCTGCAACCAGCCGTAGAGGATATCCATGAGCCAAAGGGATAGCCTTCCCATTCATCTGAAAAGCCAAGAGGGTTTCATCCTGAAGTCCCTTTTCAATAGGGCATCCTCTTGAGATAGGTTCTTTGCTCGGGTCACCGCTTAGATGTTGGTCTATGCCATGAAAGCCAGTGTAGACTGCATCTTCCTTAATCTCGGCATCTTCTAGAATATCTCTTAATCGGACCCCAGTCCAGTTGGCACAATGTACTGCCCCAATTGTCCATTGATTTCCTTTGGCTGGAGGGTCATATTCGCTTCTTCCGTTTCCGCCACATTCTATCGTCAGTTGGTAGGTGTATTGTTTGAATTTAGTCTTGAGATCTTCTAAGGAATATGACTTTTTGCTTATCACAGATTCTCCATCTATTGTCAGTGTCCAATTTTGTGGATCAATGTTTTTTGGTATTATACCGTTGTTTCTTATGAACATCGACGAATTAGGAGTAACTGCATCATCTAAGAGGTGAGCCTTTGCTTCGATATTCCAAGGCTTATCATTGAGCACGCTCATTTCATTGTTTTTGCCGAATAGTTGGAATGGGTCTGGGTCCTGCATACCCAACAATTCGTACCCATCGGGTATTGAATTCGCAAAAACTATATTAACGTGAATATCGGATAAGGAATAGTTGTTTTATATTCAGTTGTATATGAAAAAAGGCTGTTTTTGAGTATATTAAAGTGTTGAAATTCAATAGTTTAACTCAATAAAACAGCCTTATGCTTATTGATAAAGTTACAGAGTTTTTTGTGGAAGCCGATGACTTCTGTAGAGAGTTTGAAGTGGAAATTAGAAAACACCTCATTGCATCTAAAGCAAGTGGATGCAGACTTAGGAAGTCACAACTATCTGATTCAGAGATTATTAGCATTCTTCTGCTTTTTCATTTTGGCCAATTCACCAACTTTAAAGCTTTTTATACGCAGTATGTCTGTGTTCATCTAACCGACTCATTTCCTGATCTGGTCTCTTATCAACGATTTGTTGCCTTGAAGAAAAAAGTGGCCGTCCCATTGATGATGTTCCTTAAAACCAAAGGCTTAGGGAAATGTAGAGGTATCAGTTTTGTTGACTCAACTCACCTTAAAGTCTGCCATAACCGAAGAATACATCAACATAAAACCTTCAAAGAAGTCGCTGAGAGAGGTTATTGTTCGATAGGTTGGTTCTTCGGGTTTAAGCTGCATCTCATTATTAATGATAAAGGTGAGATTCTATCATTTTTCCTTACCAAGGGAAATGTAGATGATAGAGATTTTAAGGTGATGAAATCCATGACTGAAAACATGTTTGGGAAGCTCTTTGCCGATAAAGGATACATTTCAAAGAAACTTTCTGACTTGCTTTTTGGAAATGGTATTCAGTTGGTGGCCAAGCCTAAGAAGAATATGAGAAACGTCAATTTGAGCCAAACAGACAAGATATTACTCCGTAAGCGTGCCATTATTGAATCCGTCTATGACGAACTGAAAAATATCTGCAAGATCCAGCATACTAGGCACAGATCGTTGGCTAATTTCCTGATCAATATTATGGCTGCTTTATCTGCCTACAGCTTCTTTCCTAAGAAACCATCCCTCAACATACAGTTTGAAACCGAAAACTCACAACTACAATTGGTTGCTTAAACGATATTCACGTTACTTAGTGATCTAAATGTTTCAAGTTATCATTTTCCATATACGCTATCAAGAGATACATGTGAAAGGATGGTTTCTTGCCATTCATCTGTTTCTTTTGGATCAGATACAGCAGTAGCAACACTGTTAATCACAGACATTATCAACTTGTATGAGGTTGAAGTAATGAGCGAAGAAATTAGTCTGGATACACTCATAAGACTAACCAGAATGAAGTCTCCTCTTAATGATCTACATGATTATGATTCGATCGTAACGTTTAAGTACATCAACAGTGATTCACTTGAGCTCAAAAACGGCTTATACCATAGTCTTAGAGAAGAGATTATCGAGAATACAATTTGGAGTAAATCCACTTGCTGTATTGATTAGGTTTACGAAGAAAATAACATTACAATAAATTACGTCTAATCACTCGAAAGGCATTGTTTAATTGTTCCTGTTTTCCGCTGAGTATCATTTCAGCGAGTTGACTACCCATTTCCGCAAAATCTGTTGAAATCACGGTGATTCCTCCATGAATAATTTCCTTCATCGGAGAGTCATTGTAGGAAATGATCCCATATTCTTTGCCGGGAACAAACCCTCTCTCATTGCCATTTTTCACCAGCTTAACCAAGTCACTATCGCGAAGCGTGATATAAAGCGTTTCCTCCTCTACATCAATTCCTACTCTCGGATCAAACACTTCTAGACTCTGTCCTTTGGTGGCTTCTTCTACCCCTCGCACAGAATCGTACGGATGCATGAAATCATCCGAGTATAGTACCTTGATCTTGTTATACTTCCGAATACCCGTCGCTAATGATTCAAAACCTTCCTTAGCGTCCTTCCTAAAATCCTGATGTACGCTTCCCCAGTTTCCACCACCAATACTTCGATCCAATAGGTAGAGTTTTCTTTCCGGAATTGTTCTGATTGCTTTTTCTATGCGATCATCGAAGGCGTTGAAGGTAGGCATAACAACGTATTGTGTATACTTTCCCAACGCTTTTGCAATCAAATATTCAAAGACCTCAATGTTGTGATTGTGAAAAAAAGTTTCCACCTCTACTTCCTCTCCTAACCCTTGAATCAACGACTTATGCAAACGCTCCTTATAGGCATTCAATTCATTGAACAATACAAATACCTTCTTTTTTGTGACTGCCTTAACTCCTGTGATATAGTAGCCTTTGCCATGCGCAGATGCAATGACTCCCCTCTCCCTTAGAGAGTTGTATGCTTTTACAACAGTATCCCGAGAAAGTCCAAAAGAAGCACAAACCTGATTGATGGATGGTAGTTGCTGATCCTTCTCGATTTCTCCACTGGACACACCCTCTACTATTGCATTTTCTATCTGCCGATATTTTGGTATTTCACTAGAGGAATCAACGTGCAGTTGTTCAATCATGCACCGCAATCTATCAAAACATGAATGGATGATTCTCTCGTTGCGTCATTTCTTAGCATAAAACCTTGGTCGACCTCCGATAGTGAAAACCGATGCGTCACCATTTCAACGGTATTTACCAATCCGTCTTTCACTAGTTGCAACCCCTCCTCCCAAAACCTCCTCATTTGAATATCACTTTTAGGTTCGGTCGAAAGAATATCCACACGTTTCTTATGCATCTTAAAAAAGTCAAAGCCTCCTTCGCAAGTACCTATGCACCCATACATTACAATCCTTCCTCCAAACGCACAGGCATCCAACGCATCTATCATTCCATCACCTTCGAGCAAACAAGGTATTACCACATCAAAGCCCTCAGGATGATCTTTTGAAAGCACCTCCATTGTGGTAGTCGATTCATTTGGAATCTGATAAGTGTGAGTCGCCCCGTATTTCTTCGCGAGCTCCAAATTTTCATTTTTCAAATCCGTAACCACCAGTTTTTTGGGACTGAACAGGTTGATGATCTGCGTCATGACTAATCCACTTACACCCTGCCCAGTAACGAGTACTGAAGTGTTGGACGAAATTTGAGATAGCTCTGCAGCATTTAAAATACCTGGCAGAACTTCCAACGAACTAATCTCTTCATCTGGGAAATCATCAGGGACTACTTTCACATTGAAAGGCGAACACACAATGTACTCAGCGAAAGCTCCCCAAACATATCTGCAAGACACCTTCATTCCTGGCTTCAGTGTATGAACATTTTTACCCACCTTCTCGATCACACCAGAAACCTCATGCCTCAGTCTGGCGGGGAATGTCATAAACTCTGGTTTTCTGATACCTCTATAAGTTTCTACATCAGAACCACAAATACCTACATAGCGGATTTTGATTCGTATTTCTTCATCAGAAGGTTCCGGTATTTCAGCATATTTAATATCAATCTCTAATGGATCCGTCAAGACAGCCACTTTCTGGGAATTGGGATGACCTTTCTCAACAAATGAAAGATCTGCTATCTGCATTTTAGTCGCCATCTTACTTCACTTCTATGGTTTCTGAAAAATCTGACTCTCTATCCCAAAAGTCTTTTGCTCGTACTTTGTAGTATCCTTCCCGCCCATCAAAATCCAGGAAGCCTAGATCGAAAACATCGTATGAATTGATTTTTTGGAATTGTCCAGCTGCAGTATCACTAAAGTAAACATCGAAAGACTTGATATATTGATCCTCTGAGTGATCCCAATTCAGCATCACCATCTTTTCTCCATTTAGTCCTTGATAGGTATTGTATTTTAAATCTTGTACCATTGTTGGACGATTCTTAGGTTTCTTGACCAACATGGTTAGTGTCACACCAGCAGTCTCGTACAAATCGGTCACCTGAAAATCCTCCTTGACCTTGATTTCATCATTAAGGATCAGAACCGGATCTTCTTTGGCTTGAATCGCCTTGATCTGATCCGTACTTGGGTCTTCAGGGCTCCCCAATTCCTGCCATGTTTTGTATGGGTTTGCATATTCATCATTGATCTGATAGGTGATTTGCCAATACGCTCCCTTGGGTACAGATCCCAAAGAAACATTGACTTGCTTACTCTGACCTGTATACTTTGCCCATTCCACCTCTGAAGGCTCCCGAGTCTTTTTGTTTCGATCAACTTCCACCTCAGGCTTATTGTACGTAATGATGAAATACTCACCTTCAGCATTGGTGGAAACAATAGCTCCGGCAGTTGAGTCCTTTTTAAATTGACTGGGAACAAAGCGCTCCTCACCTTGCATAGCCATTAAAGACATGACTGTCATGTCCGGCTTTTTAATAAGATAAAATTTGTCTGTTTCAGGACGCTCATCGGTTCCTCGCGCCCAGCTACCCCCTGTGGTAGAACTGTTCTTTTGCATGATTGAATTGTCACCCGGAATAAAACGGGCGACATGTGTACGCCTGTACCAATCTCCCATAAATGCATTGTCGTTGCTCAAGACAAAATAGTCTTGACCTAGACTATCGATAAAAACCTGATTATGTAGCTCTACGCAGTGCGCAACAAAACCGGCGTACCAAGCGGTCGGTCTCCACCAAAAAGGTCTTCCCCAGCCCGCTAGCGGATCGGCTTCATCGTTACCTATTGGAATATTTTGCAGCTTCTCACTGTCCCTAAATTTCTTTCGATTCTTGTAATTGTAGAGCTACAATTCATTAGCAATCATATCATGCGGCTTGGCTTTTCTATGCCAAGTCATGTAATCGGCCACCACCCCAAGCTCTTGCGTATAGAAATTGAAATCATCGTACACATGCTGGACAAAGACATCATAAAGTGTGTTCAATCCTCTGGCATGTCCTGGTCCCCCAAACCTGATTTCTGGATCCGCTTTTTTGATTCCGTATGCCGTAGCATCATAGTAGTACAGAAACTCTAATGGACCATAGGGCCACCAATGCCGAATCTCAGGTTCGTTGGTGTTTTCAAAGTACCATAACCTCACTACTTCCTTTCCATAGCGATCCTGAAGATGCACGATCAAGTCCTCACACACTTTGCTCCAGGCGTCTAGTTTGGTGCGATCGTACCAGTCATTGAAATATGGATGGGGCACCATCATGATCTCAAAAATCAGTTTAAGGTCAGCCTCTATAATAAAATCCAAAATTTTATCGAGCTCAGTATAATCATAACTTTGATTGGGCGTTCCTGGCTCGTTGATCACTATGTGGTTTAATAGATAATGCGGTCTGGTATACTCGACCGCATCTGATCTCATGGCCTCTGTCATATTGAGATAGAGCTTGTAATCCTCATTAACCGTCATTCCCGCAGGCGAGTATCCGGTACTTTTCCAGTAATGCTGATATGGAACGGAGGTGTCAGACACATCAAAAGTGTAATTGACTTCCTTCTGAGCAAATGAAAAAAAAGCCAGTAAGACCAAAATGCCAACAAAAGATATTTTCATAATGAAATAACTGTTCTGTACTGTTATGTAATTTATGAATAAAGAAATGAGATACAAAAAGAAAGTGCTTCTTTTTGTCAATTCAACTGATATACCAGTCTCAATCCCGCATTGGGAAACCGCTCACTGGGTGGATGCGCATTCCGATTCTCTGATCTTAACGCTTCTGGTTCATTGAACCAACTACCTCCACGATAGATCTTACGTTCGCCTTGTTCAGGACCTTGAGGATCCACCTGTTCTCCTCCATTATATTTCCCTTTCCAGTCATTGCACCATTCCCATAGACCTCCTTGAAGATCATAGAATCCCATTTTGTCAGGTTCTTTTGAAGCTACAGGATGACTTTTACCTTCAGATCGGCTGTAGAACCACGCATACTTTTGAAGCTTCCAATTGGTAATCTGGCCTTTCTCGTCTCGATATTCAGGCTCCCCCATTCGGCAAGCATATTCCCATTCAGCTTCAGTAGGCATTCTAAAAGATCCCTCTCCCTTCCAGACTTTATTTAGCTCATCTATGAATGCCTGACTGTCGTGCCAAGAGATCATCTCAACTGCATTGTTGGGAGAATTAAAAACAGACGGATTATATCCCATTATCAGCTCAAATAATTCTTGGGTAACCTCTGTTTGACCAAGGTAAAAATCCCTACTGATCTGCACTTTCGTCTGGGGAAATTCATCCTTCTGAGCATTCACATTAACTGAATCTGACCCCATGACAAATGATCCTGCCGGAATTTTTATGAAGCTAACCTCTTGACCAGCAAGCCCAAGATTTAGTACTTCCTGAGTCACTCCTATTTTGGAGATCAACAGAACCAACAAAATCAATAAAAACCTACTCATCCCTCCAAACAAGTCTTAAACCAATTGTAGAATATTTTTCATCTAGGCGATGTTTGTGCCTATTGGCACTACGCTGACTTTTTGCAAAGTCAAACCAGCTACCTCCACGAAAAACCTTCAGGCTGTCGTTCTCAGTTGTCCCGTCATATTTACCGTAAGTAGTGCTGGTCCATTCCCAAACGTTTCCAGCCATGTCATAAAGACCCCAAGGATTGGGTGGTTTGGAACCCACAGGATGTGTCGTTCCCATCGATCTCGAATTAATCCAAGCCTGCTTGCTGACATGCCACTCTCCTTTAAAGTCTCCCCAATAATAGTGAGTTTCAGTACCCGCTCGGCAAGCATATTCCCACTCCTCCTCAGTCGGAAGACGAAAGGTACCCATCCCAAGTTTATTGAGCTTTTGAATAAAAATCATGCACTCCTGCCAGCTTACCATTTCTACGGGAAAGCTCAAGTGATTTACTTTCTGCTTGAATACCGCGGGATTGTAGCCCATGACCGAAAGCCATTGTGCCTGAGTTACCTCGAAGGTTCCCATCCAAAAAGAACCTAGTTCTATCTCACGTTGTGGAGATTCATCTTTATCTCTACCCTCCTCATCCACTGGACTTCCCATTAGGAATGCACCTGATGCAATCTCAGTGAATTGAATTTCCACGCTATCAGGCAACCATAATGACTGGGTCGTTTGAGAATAGGCTGGTATGATTAAGCCTAAGCTCAATAATTGGGCGATCAAACTAAATTTCCACCAAGTGTTACTTATGTTACTCCTACTGTTCTGCACTGTTCTGTAAATTTATCTCGAAAAGAATACAAAGCGCATTGCTTGCATGAATTTGATCCCTACTTCCTCTATTATGAAAACACTGACGACTATTGGAGCAATCCTTGTTCTTGCTATCGCTTGCCAACCAGTGACCGATGAAATCCCGAAAAATCCCTTAGCCGATTTTTCAATTTCCTATTCATCTGCTATTACTCCATTGAGATCAAATGAAATATCGAAATCACCTTGGGGCATTCACTTCAATGGCATGCCTTTTCATGACATGACGTTTGCTCAGTACGATTCATTGGACGTAGAAGCATTATTGGAAGAATTACCAATTCTGATAGAAAAAACAAGCGAAATGGGTCTGAAATGGGCGCGGGTATCTGTCGACTGGGGATTAATCGAAGATAACCAAGGAGAATTCCATTGGGAGATTTTAGATCCCACCATAAAAGGTCTGATAGACGCGGGTATAGAGGTATATCCTAGCCTACATGCTGGCCATGTGATGCACACCAATAAAACGCCACCAACATCCCCTAAAGAATTGGAGGCTTGGCTCAACTTCGTGGAAAAAGTCGTTTCCAGGTATCAAGATAAAGTGACGTATTGGGAGATCTGGAATGAACCCAACACTACTTGGTTTTGGGGGACTCCTAATGCTGCAGAATACACAGCACTGGTAAAACAATCATCACAATTGATAAAGCGAATCATTCCCGAAGCGAAGGTCATTGGAGGAAGCCTAGCTCGACTTGATGTACCTTATGCAGATAGCCTTTTCAACCTTGGGATAGCTGAATACATAGACGTATTTAGTTTCCATCCTTACGGCGTTTTCCCAGAAGCTGCACTGAAAAAAATGAAAGTCCAAGTAAGAATGCCGCTGCTCTATGAGCCCGTTATGAATACCGTAGAGGGATTGCAACAGTTAATTGCAGCATCAGGGAAAGAGATAGAGCTTTGGCAGGGAGAGTGTGGATACCCTTCTGCCATGAACGGTGGTGGATGGAATGGTACAGGGCCTTATGGAGAAAACACTCAAGCAAAATGGATTCTTAGAAGAGCATTCACAGACCTAAGCTTTGATGCGAATGTGTCTGCTTACTTTATGTTAAAGGAAAACAAGCATCCCAACTACGATTTCTACAACTACAAGGGACTTCTGGAGTTTCATGATCTACGTCCTAAAGCTGGGTTCAAAGCATTTCAAAACCTTGCTTCTACAATAAATGGAGACACAAAGAGAATGGAAGAATTGACCTGTTCTTTTGAGATTCATGACTGGGGGGGCTTGCCTGGAATTAAATCAAAAAACTTAAGAAATGCAGCATTCCAAAAAGAAGATCAAGTGTTGCTGGCCTACTGGGGTGTAACACATATGCAGGAAAACACAGCACCAGGTAGACTTGATTTAACAATTAAAAAATCAGGTATCGAAAATTACAGCTCCATTGAGCTCATCAACTTTCTCACTGGAAGCATTTACACACCAACTGATGTAGCATTCAGTGCTGATTCATTTACCATTCAAGGAGTTCCATTTGCAGACTACCCGTTTATGATTCGGATCAAAAAGTGACTGGATATCCTTTGAACTTGCTGTCTTAATGCATCCATCTAAATCCTTGAAAACCCCCATGTTTCAACCATGAAACATGGGTTCTCTACTCTATTTTAAACCAATAACTAATGCCAGGATAGAGACATTAATGGGATGTGATTAATGCTTGAATGACGAGACAACTAAGATCTAGTTTTCGTCTACAATATCCCAGAACAATTCTTGCCAATATACTCTTCCGTCACCATCGCCAAGCCGGACAATAATCAGATCTTTTTTTGGATACATGTAGATGTATTGGCCTAAAAATCCCATCGCATAAAAATCTCCATAATGAGAATAGATATAGTCTTTTGTGACAGCTACACCATCCTCTTCAATCTCTACCTGCTTCTGATAGAATAAATCAGGATATTTAGTCGAATCTGTCTTTAGGCTTCTCAATCTGGTAGTCCACCATTGATAAGAATACCCAAAATGATTCTTTACTGTGTCGTAAGTTGTGGATGCTTTTACCCAATCGCTTGGTATAATCTGTCTACCTTCCCAATTTCCTTCATTCAGGTACAACCTACCCAACTTAGCAAAGTCTCTTGCACGTGCATTCAAACAACAAAAAGCCTTTACCGTTTGATTTTTCTCACTGTCTATACTCCATGAAGCGGGATATTCCATTCCTAGGTGCTTCCAAACCTTTTCTTCAAGATATGTAGCAGTAGAAACTCCGGTAGCATTTTCCAAGATCAATGACAGAAGTTGTGTGTTTATACTAACGTATTCCTGCTGTATATTCGGATCTTCCTTTATTTTAAGCTTCGGAATGTATTTTTTGATGTTCTTACCGTAATAGAACTTAGCTACATTTCCGAATGGATTGAAGTATCCTTCATTGAACTTGATTCCTGATCTCATATCCAGTAGATGCTCAATGGTAATTTTCTCAAAACCCCGCCCATTTCTCAGCTCTGGAATATATTCCGTTATGGGATCATTCACAGATTTTATTTTTCCCTCTCCAATGGCTATTCCTACCAACATTGAAACAAATGATTTACCTGCAGAAAACGATGGATGCAGATCGCTCTCCTTCATGCCATTCATATAGTTTTCATATAAGATGGAATCGTTTCTAATGACCATGAATGCCATGGTATTACTTTTAAGCAATGCTTCTTCAAATGGAAGCTTTGTGCTTCCTTTACGTTTATACCATTTTAAGCTATCTGGTAGCCTTAGGCCATTCGAATCCAGTACCTCAACAAACTGAAAAGGCGTACCGCTATTTTCAATTGTTATCTCATCAAACTTTTTGTTATCGTCGGCATCCGCAAAATTCCAAACAAAAAACCTTCCCACATGACACGAACTCATCATTACCGTGAGCACCGCACCCAGTAAAAATCTAAACTGATTTTTCATATTTATTCATTAATTGATTTGTGGCATCAAAACAAAATGGATAATAAATACTAGGCGTGCAGGATGCTGCTAAGAAGGTGTAGGATGACGTTTTTGAAGTATAGAATGCCGCTAAAAGAGTCCTACATCAAGCATCAAGTGA
>JABSPG010000460.1 GCA_013214445.1 Ekhidna sp.
AGTATAGATGGAGGTCAGACTTTCCAGTCTATAGGCACATTCAGAGAACTTGAGGCTGGCACTTACGATGTGGTGGTCTTTATGAATCCAGGTTGTACATACGAAGAGACAGTGACAATCAGCAGAGTCCTTGGTATTGAGGACAAGTCGGTTTCCATATTCCCAAATCCAACTGAAGGTCTGTTTCAGGTTCGATTTAACTCCAAAAGCAGCAAAAATGAATTTCTTCATGTTGAGCTGACGGATATGAATGGAAAGGTGATTCAGAAGCGTAAGCTAAGCAGATATAATGGAGAGTTCATTGGAAGTATATCGCTAGTCTCCTACCCGAAAGGAGTCTATATCATGCGACTCACAACTAGTAAGGAATCAATTATTACAAAGGTCATTAAGGAATAGCTTTATTGCCTTTATTAGGTCTTTTGGAAGCCGTCTCTTTTATTGGGACGGCTTCTTTTTTTGAGAATGAATCTGTCAAAAACGGCATGAAGATGCTCGAGGTTCAGCATTGCCGTACGAAAGAAACAAATTACAGGAGGTAGTTAATTGATGTAGTTGTCGTCTTTTATTAATTTTCAATATTCACCAACCAACCTGATATGATTCACGATATCCGCAGAATCTTCATTTACCTAGCTTTGATGGTCCTGGTATTTTTTGTGGTCGAGCTCTATTCCTTTCTGACCCAAACGGAAAATGATGAGGCTGTTGCAACTGCACAGGTTACTGAGGAATTGGAATTGGCAAAACAAAAGTTTGAGGGTCGACTGAAAGAACTCATGCTAATCACAGAGAGTCTTGCAACGAATTTTACAGAAAATCTTGGGGACTCATTAAACCTAATGCAAAAGCTGGAAGATGAGTTAAGTAAGAATGAGGATGTATTTGGTTTAGGCGTGGCTTTCAATGCAGGTGCCTTTATTGACGATAGGCAGCTTTTTGCACCTTTTTTTATACGAAGAGGGGATAAAATTGATCTCCAGTTTGTGGAAGATAGCTACGACTACAGGGAAAGAGACTGGTTTAGGGTGCCAATGCTAGAAGGTAAGGCCTGGTTTGAACCACCATACTACGGTGAAGTGGCGCAAACGATTATGGCTGAATACAGTGTCCCCATTTATCGCATTGAATCTGATGATTCCATAGCTGTGGGGATTGTATACCTAGATTATTCGCTCGACGATATTTCAAAAGCTGTAGACCAATTAGATCTTGGTAAGTCTGGTTATGGCATGATGTTCTCCAAAGAAGGAGTTTTGATTGCTCATCCGCAGGGAGAAAGAATACTAGCTCAGGAGGATATACAAGATTTTGCAGAAGAGTGGGATACAGAGTATCTGATCTCACTGTTTGATAGTTTGACAGTATCTGGGAAACCTTACATAGAGGCGATCAATACTGCCAGTGGCATTTCTTGCCGTATCTTCTTTAGTCGAATTGAGGCAAGTGATTGGCGCTTGGCTGCAGTATTCGTTGAAGATGCATTTAAAACAGATAGCGTTTTTGTCAACCAGGTAGTGATTAATCTTACTAGCGCGGTGGTATTAATGTCACTTCTCTTGTTCTTTTACTTACTGTATCAATATGAATTTAAGGTCGAAGTACTATCCAGAATAGTGCCATTCATAGTGGGGATTTTTCTCTTTGCGATCACAATTGTTTGGTATTCAAAGATCTATCAGCCTTTCAATATCTTTCAGCAAGAAAAGAGCTATCCAGTAGCAGAATCAATAGGATTGCAAAGATTCTTGGACAATCAAGATAGTCTGAGACTTTTCTATCGAGAACCAGTTATACAGCAGATTCCTACCGGTGTTTTTGTGAAGCACATTGAATTTGACGGTTCACATAACATTCAGATGAGTGGTGTCATTTGGCAGAATTACAGTGCAGAGGTTTTGAAAAACGGGATTGAACCAGCGATCAGATTCATCTCTACTGCTCCGGATGCAGAAGCTGAAAGTATTTCTGAAATGTACCGAAAGAAGGAGGGCGATGACTTAGTCATCGGTTGGGATTTTCGGGTTGAGGTAAGGGAGGAAATGCATTATGGGTTATATCCACTGGATAGGGAAAGGATCTCCCTAAAACTGGATCATCCAGACATAAGCAGAAACATTCAACTGATTCCCGATCTTGGCAGCTACGATAATATCATTGCTACTGGACTTCCGGGAGTAGACCGTAAGATTATTTTACCGGAGTGGAAGACGGAACAGTCTTACTTTGACTTTCAGCCACATGACTACAATGTTGATTTCGGAGTAATGAGTGTGGCTGACAGAGACTATAAATACAGTTTGGGCTTCAATGTGATATTGAAAAGAAAATTTTTGTGGCCAACTATGGCTAACATCATACCACTCGCAACAATTACAATTTTGTTGTTTCTTGCTTTATTAAGTACGATTCGAAGCTCTCCGGAAAAGAACCAGGGGAAGACACTTTTTTCCGGTTTTGGGCTTTTAGAACTATGTGCGGCTTTTTTGTTTGTAGCAATTTTAACTCACATTGACCTAAGGAGTAATCTGGTGGTGAACTACATCATGTATATGGATTATTTCTACTTTCATGTGTACTTCACCATCATTATTTGCTCCCTCTCGGCAGTTCTTTTAAATAAGGCTAAAAATCAAAAGCAAATGGCTGCAGTAAGGTTGCTGTATTGGCCTCTGCTCTTGGGTAGTTTATTTGTCTTTACAGCTATTAGGTTCTACTAATTGGGATACAGGCCTAAGAATTGAATCTTGATGAGCACTAGCCACTTGCATTTACTTTATTTTCACCAAAGTATGTTGAGAGGCGAATGCGTTTTACTTCGAATCGGATTGCTCATCCTTCTATTACTTTCTAGCTCGATTTCAAAAGGTCAGCTTCATAGTAGCTCTGATGCAATCGGGCCGGTAGGTATTTATGAAGGAAGGGCAAAACCTTATGAAGAAGGCATGATCTTTCTTTCCGATGACCCTCAAAGTCTTTCAGAGCATCAAAATTTACTTTCTTTAGGATGGATTAAAGGGACATTGGTATACGATGGAAGGATTTTCCACGAGGTAGATATGAATTACAATGTCTTTGAAGATATTCTATTGCTACTAAGCTTGCGCATGAATACGAAACATGTCAAAGCACTTAAAACTGATCAGAAGAAGATAGATGAGTTTGTGATTGGTGATCGAGTGTTTGTTAATCATGCTGAAATAAAAGGTGCACCAAAGCCTTCTGGGTTTTATGAAATACTGTTTGATGGTCAGCATATTGATGCCTTTGCAAAGCATGGGAAATGGAAAATGATCCAGAAAGATGGAGTGAAGTATATGGAACAAAAGCAGGTCTTTCTCAGAGACGATAATCGTTTTCATGAGATCAAATCCATAACGAGTTTGTATAGGCTATACCCATCTCTAAAAAAGGAATTAAAACTCCACGTAAATCGAAATGGAAAGCGCTTTACAAAGAGAAAGACAAGTGATTTACCTGAGATTTTGGGTTATTGTGATCAGTTGTTGGGAAATGAAAGATAAAGCCTTGCTCATTCTTTGTTTGGTTTTTTCAATTCCTTGTATGTCTCAGGATGACAATGACTTGATTTCATTAGAGAGCTATTTTTTTCAGATTGAGGACGCGACCGATTTCAGATTCTTTTACAAAAAAGAGTGGATTGAAGGAGTTAAAGTAAAGAATAAGCTTACCAAGCAGCCCTTTACCTATGAATTATTAAAGCAAGTACTTGCTCGTACAGCAATCGATTTTTTT
>JABSPG010000461.1 GCA_013214445.1 Ekhidna sp.
GAAGGACTTTATGTGGATGAGAAAGTGTCTTTCGCAGATATGAAGCAAACACTATTGTATTTTGCTAGGGAGCTGTATGGTGCAAAAACAGATATAAGATTGAGACCAAGCTACTTCCCATTTACAGAGCCAAGTGCTGAAATTGATATTAGCTGTTTTATCTGCGGAGGAAAAGGCTGTAAGATTTGCAAAAACTCTGGTTGGGTTGAAATTGCAGGTTCTGGTATGGTTGATCCCAATGTCCTAGAAAATTGTGGTATCGACCCAGAAAAATACAGTGGTTTTGCGTTCGGGATGGGTATTGAGAGAATTACTATGCTGAAGTATCAGATAGATGATCTACGACTTTTCTCAGAAAACGACATTCGATTTTTAAAGCAATTCTAAATCCCTACAGAAGGTCTGAGATGATTTTCTCCTCAGAAATTCCCTCAGCTTCAGCTCTGAAATTTCTGACGATTCTGTGTCTAAGTACAGCGGTACTTACACTCTTGATGTCTTCAATATCAGGAGAGTATTTGCCGTTGATCAATGCATTGCATTTGGCTGCTAATACAAGAAATTGTCCAGCTCTTGGACCTGCTCCCCATTCGAGATAGGATTTAGCAACTTGATCAGCCTTTTCTCCATTAGGTCGCGTCTTAGCTACCAAGTTTACTGCATACTCAAATACATTGTCAGCTACCGGTACTTTTCTTATTAGGTTTTGATACTCTAAGATCTCCTTCTTAGAGATGATTTCTGAGGTAGATTCTGTCTCTTCAGCTGTGGTTCTTTTAACTACCTCTAATTCATCTTCAAACTTGGGATAATTTAGTTTGATCATGAACATAAAGCGATCTAGTTGAGCTTCTGGGAGAGGATATGTACCCTCCTGTTCAATTGGATTCTGAGTGGCGAGCACAAAGAAAGGCTTGTCCAATGCGTAGTTTTCTCCAGCAACTGTTATCGAACTTTCCTGCATAGCTTCTAGAAGAGCTGACTGTGTTTTGGGAGGCGTTCTATTTATCTCGTCTGCTAAGATGACATTTGAGAATACCGGACCCTTAATGAATCGCAGGTTTCGTTCCTTGTCCAGAGTCTCTGCACCTAAAATATCTGAAGGCATGAGATCTGGTGTAAATTGTATTCGGTTGAAATTAAGCCCAAGGCAATTAGAAACTGTTTGAACTAATAGAGTCTTTGCCAGTCCAGGAACCCCAACAAGCAGTGAGTGCCCGTTGCAAAAGAGGGAAGTTATTAGGAGTCTTACAACTTCTTTTTGACCAATAATCTTCTTAGAAATTTCGCTTTCTAGTTTCGAAAAATCCTCTGCAAGTTTGTCTGCAATTTGTACATCTTTACTTTCTGCCATATGGGTACTTTGAGATCTAATTTGTGAGGTCGCAATAATCGTATTCGGGATCGATTTCTATGAAAACATTCCCCCTGGCTTTTTCAAACCATTTAGATATACGTCCATTCTTCTTTTTGGATAGGGCTGCAGCAGCAATTTTTTGATAATCTATGTCCAAGGTAGCCTGATGTGGAGAGACTTTGTCCTTGTAGAAAAGTATCCTAAAGGCGTAGGTTCCATCCTTCTTTTGAAATCTCAGAGGTTGGGTAATGTTGCCTACTTTCATGGTATCAATTGTGAAAAAGATATTTGGATCTAATTGATCTGCTGGCACCCTTAGTGCTCCTGATTCATCTTGAAAGAATCCTCCCGCTGAGGATGTTTGTTGATCATCAGAGTATTCTTTGGCCGCAGCTTGAAATGTAATGCTGTCTAGTACGATTAGATTTCTCAAACTATCCATGTACAGTTCAGTTTTTTGATAGTCTTGCTGATTAGGTTGTGGGGTTATTAATATATGTCGTGTCTTGTAAGTATTCCCTCTTTTCTCCTGAAGTTCAATTAAATGGAATCCAAATTGAGTCTCAACCGGCATTGATAGCTCTCCAGGATTGAGAGATAGTGCCGTAGCTTCATACTCAGGCGCGAGCTCGCCTCTTCCAAAAAATCCCAGTTCACCACCCTTGGCTGCAGATCCTGGATCTTGTGAATATTGTTTGGCAAGAATGCTGAATGACATGCCTGCTTCAATCTGGTTTCTGAGATCCATCAGCGTGCTTCGAACTTTTTCTTTCTGTTCGTTTCCAGGTTCAGCGTCTTTTACAATTTGAGCTACTGAAACTTCCGTAGAAAAATAGGGAAGGGAGTCTCTTGGAATGTTCTTGAAAAATTTGCTAACCTCCGCAGGGGTGACCTTTAAGTCTGCCGTTAATTCAGACTGCATTCTTTGGATAGTCAATTGCTCTTTGATGTTATCAAATATTTCGGATCTAATTTGTTCGAGGCTCTTACCATATGCATTTTCTATTGCTTCTTCGCCTCCAAACTGCTGCGCCATTATTGACATTCTTCTGTCAAGGTTGCTATTAACTTCTGATTCCTCTACGTAGATCGAATCTATTTCAGACTGAGCCATCAACATTTTGTTTACGACCAGTTGCTGAAGTATCTGACACTTAGCGTTGCTGCCTCTCATTTGTCCCCTTGAGAGAAAGTCTAAATAGGACCTTTCCAGTTCAGATTTTAAAATAATGTAATTATCAACCTTAGCAATAATCTTGTCTATTACCACATCATTACTTTGAGAGAATGCAGTAAAAGAAAAAAGAAGTGCGGTACTAATTATTGTATATCTCAAACGCGTTGGTTTGTATGGCTTCTTCATAGATCTTCTTCTCCAGTTCTTTTTTCAGAGCAATTTTTCGTTTGTTAATGATGATATCATAAACATCTTCCTTGATAAACGACAGAGGTGCAGTTTCCCCAATCAATTTATACTCAAATATCTTCAGAAAGTAGGTGAAGTCTTCATCGGAAGACTCCAGCGATTTGTTGCTCTTTAAAAATTCTGTCTTGTTGTTTACGTCTTTGTATGGCGTCTCTAGCAGGACCTCATCAAACTTTACCCATACTGTGTCTTCTACAAATGCTTTTACTGCATACTCATTGGCATAAGTCCAAACTTCTGTACTGTCTTGGGGGTAATTTCGCAGGTTTCTTCGAAAACTACGTAGATTGGGTGCTTTTGCAGGAATTTTGAAATAAAGACATTTGGCTAAGTTTTGTCTCAAAATGAAGTTTTCTGCTTTTTCGCTGTAGTAGTTTTCTATTTCAGTGTTACTTACTTCCTCCTGCAAATTGGAGTCTATATAACGAAGCTCTAGCTCGTGAACCATAAGTGCGTACTGATAATCAAGTACCTTGTTTTGGATTCGGGCTTCATTGAAATCAATGGTTTCCTCAGCTTGACTTATCATCAGTTGCTTTTTCACCCAATCCAGAACAAATTTTTCAACAAACACTGCACTATCTGTAGAAGATTGATTGGATGGGATCAGACCATCTAGATCAAATTCGTCAAGAACTTCCTCTCCAACCCGCGCATAGACTCTCACTTCTTGTTCTTCTTTAGGTTGAAAGTACTGGCAGCCAGTTAGCAAAAAGATATTTAGTAAGAGTATGCTTCTCACTTAGGGGTATAGTTTTATGAGCCTGCAAATATTGTGATTCTTTTCAGTAGAGAACTCTATTTTGTCCATTATTCTTTTCACAAGGAGTAGGCCTAAACCACCCTGTCGCCTGGTGGAAACCAACTCTTCCATCGAGGGTGATTCATATTCGTTGATGTCAAAACCCACACCCTTGTCTTTGAAGGTGAATATAATTTGCTTGGGTTTGA
>JABSPG010000462.1 GCA_013214445.1 Ekhidna sp.
TGGCGACTTCAATGCAGTAGACATTATTGGTGATCCTGCCATCACTTTAAGCACAAGATCTGAATTTGATTTAAGCGTCTATCCAAACCCAATCAGTAACAGGGCTACCATCCGATTTGAAGGAGATGGGAAACCAATAGAACTACAGCTGTTGGATCTCAAGGGGACAATCATTGAAAATATTTACAATGGAGTGAGCACCCGAGGGGCTAATCTGCACAACTGGGATACCTCCAATATTGTTAAGGGACGATACTTTGTCCTGCTAAGATCTAATAGTGGGAAACAGGTGTTTTCGGTAGTAAAGTAGAGATAGTATTCCTAACCCATAGCTAAGTAGAACAGCGCCAAAATCAAGCTTTGATGCATGTGCAGGACTTACTAGATTTGAGTTTCAAATTCAAAATATGGAGCTAAATCACCTCATTCCTAGACTCGTTTCAAGTCCAGAACTTCACGCTAAGTGGCTTAATTCCCTCTCCATGATGGAAAATACTGGAGCAAGAAAAATTTCAGCCTCAGAAAATGAACAACTGGTAGATGAGATTGTACTGAAGCATGCTGCAGAAGAAGCTAGACATGCATATTATCTAAAAAGTCAGATTAAAAAAACAGGCTATGAAGGTTGCAAAACATATCAAGCGCATGAACTACTTGCACCAATAGAAAGCCAACAATACTTGCATGCTTTGGATGTTGCAATCAGTAGGTACCTAAAGCGAAATTTCAACTTCGAAGGTGATAACCTCAAGTACGCTGCTTACCTATTGGTAACCTATGCCATTGAAGAACGAGCCGATGAGCTCTACCCAATTTATGAGGACGCTTTGAAAGCTGCCCAAAGCAAAATCAGTGTAAGGATGATCGTAGTAGAGGAACAAGGACATCTGGAAGAAATGATTCAACAGATGAATGTGTTCTTTGGTGACTGGAAAGAGCATGGTGAGTATGCCATAGGCATTGAAAAGAAACTCTTTAATAAGTGGGTTTCTGCTATCGGCAAATCAATTCAAGAGCCTGCCCTTCCTTGACCCCAATAGCTTAACCAATAATTTGATCAGTTTAATTGTTATCCTGACATTTCAGATACAATTCCAGTCAATTTTGAAGATAACTTTGTCACTATGAGACGTCCACGAAGAAATAGAGCATCAGCAGCAATCAGAGATCTGGCGCAAGAAACAACACTCAGCACCGATGATTTTATTTTTCCACTCTTTCTTTTGGAAGGAAATAACAAAAAATCGGAAGTAGAGAGTATGCCTGGCATATTCCGACTATCAGAAGATTTGATGTTGCGGGAAATCGAAGAATGTTTGAAACTTGGTATTAAAGGGTTTGATGTATTCCCTGTTGTAGAAGAACAATACAAGGATAAACTCGCCACAAACAGCTATGATCCCAATTTCTTCTATCTAAAGTCTCTAACTAAAATAAAACAAGAATTCCCTGAGGCCTTGATTATTACAGATGTAGCTATGGACCCATATAGCAGTGACGGTCATGACGGAATTGTTGAAGATGGGAAAATACTTAATGATGAAACACTCGACATTCTAGGTCAAATGGCGCTGGCTCAGGCCGAAACCGGGGTAGATATGATTGGCCCATCTGATATGATGGATTTCAGGGTTGGGTATCTTAGAAATTTACTTGACGAGCAAGGATACACCAACACAGGGATCATGAGCTATACAGCAAAGTATGCCAGTGCTTTCTATGGACCATTCAGAGATGCGTTGGATTCTGCCCCAAAATTTGGGGACAAAAAGACCTATCAGATGAATCCTGCAAATTCGAAAGAGGCTCTTTTAGAAGCGGAGCTTGACTTTAATGAAGGAGCAGATGTGTTGATGGTAAAACCAGCACTTGCCTATTTAGACATCATCCAAGCCCTAAAAACTTCTTTCAACATACCAATAGCCGCTTACAATGTATCTGGGGAATATGCGATGATCAAGGCTGCAGAACAGAAAGGATGGCTAGATGGAGACCGTGCAATGATGGAATCTTTGCTATCTATGAAGCGATCTGGTGCAGATATGATTCTCACTTATTTTGCAAAAGAAGCGAGTCAACATCTACACCAGCTGTAGACAAAGGCTTTCTATTTCTGTTTAAAAACTTGACAAAAAGAGCTTTATAGAAATCACCGTTTTCCTCTTGCAGAGCTTGCTGCCAAGCAGGTAATGCTAGAGCTGGATTGGGTTCAAGTTCAAGCGCTTTCAAAACATGATCAGCGGCTTTTCTACTAGACTTACTAGACTTTAATTGAACAGTGTAAGTCTTCGATTCCAGAGTCTCTCCTGCAAAAGAGCTTTTGATCTTAAAACTAAATTGACCATCAGCCAGACCGTAGGTACTTGGCTCAAGTAAATATTTGTGAAGCTTTGTCCTAAAGTCCTGTATTTTATTGCCCTGATTATCATTTACAGTCACTATGTAGCTCGGCATAGAGCCGGTTGGTACGTGCCAAAACAAGTCAAAAGGCTGGTTCTCGTCCCACTCAATATAGCCAGACCGATCGAAGACTGGGAATAAAACTGAAATTCCCCTTTCGTCAGAAGTCTGCAAAGAATCTTCATACAAAACACCAATATCAGGTCTTTGCTCTAGGTTTTTGAGAGGATCTGATTTCAAATAAAATGTGAATATTTTCTCGCGCTTTTCAAACGTGGTTCCTCCTTTGTGCACCAAGGAAAGAAATCCCCCTTCGGCAATATCGATGGAAGTCACATCATCAACAAACTGAAGTGGCTCTACTTGCTCATCGCCAATTGTAGCTCCCTCAGAAACCAACACTTGAAAAGGACGGTCATCTGCGCTTTGTGCTACTGTGAGAAACGAAGCAACGTGAAATAGAAAAACGAAATTAAATCTCATCAGTCCACTTATTCTTCGCTAAAAGTAAAGACTAACAAAATATTTTGTAAGTATTTGAGACGATTTTAGTCAAACAAGTCCTCTTCCCGTTCAAGCATGAGGATGGAAGACTGAGGGACGATGAAATACTTCTCCCCATTATACTGAACTTCAAAAGCACTTTTTTGCAGAAAAATTGCCAAGTCTCCCTCTTTCGCCTGCAGAGGAATATACTTAATCTTATCCTCCTCTGGCTTCCAATCTTCCTCCTCTACAGCGGCAGGAATAGGAAAACCAGGACCAGCTTTGACGATGTATCCGCTTTGTACTTTTTCTTTTTCCTGAACTCCTGGCGGAAGAAATATACCACTAGCTGTTTTCTGTGTCTCTTTTGCAGGTTTTATCAAAACACGATCCCCTACAACGATGATATTTTTAAGCTTGTTATCAGCAGTTAATTCCATTTCCTTCCTTTTTGGAAGGCAAACTTAAATACTATTCAAAAAGTTTAGGAGTGCCATCTTCATCTTTAGCACCAGCTCTATAAAGAAGTTTATCGTCCAAAGATTTACTTGTTTTGGAGCCGAGCTCCTTTAACCTTTCAGTCTTCCGTATCAGGTTATCTTTTCCTTCGACAAGTTTGTTCATCGCCAGTCCATACTGCTGCTTTGATTTATCCAAAGACTTACCCACTTCAATTAAGTCATCTACGAACGACTTGAATTTGTCATAAAGTGCTCCTCCTTGTCTGGCAATTTCAAGAGCATTTCTATTTTGGTACTCGTGCTTCCAAATACTTGATACGGTTCTCAGCGTTGCTATCAGTGTAGCTGGGCTAACGATTATGATACTTTTTTCATGAGCTGC
>JABSPG010000463.1 GCA_013214445.1 Ekhidna sp.
ATTGAATGATCTCCTCCGTGTCGACCTCCATCAATCCAAGCTCAATATTGTCTATAATCCTACTATACTTCTCTTCATTTGATTTCAGTGAATTCTGAGCATTCTTTCGAAGTTTAATCTCTTTTTCAAGATTTTGAAATGCGAAATTATTTTCGAGATTTATACCGAATTGACCTATTACATCCATGAACGGGTAGAAAGTCTCTTTGCTAAAATTGCTGGACTTGCCATCGTCGTAAAATTCAAGAAAGCCGAACTCAGCGAGCTTGAAATAGACAAACTTTCCTTTGAGATTACTATAGAATAGGGACTGCTCCGTGTATGCAATTGGTTCGTCTGAGAATAGCTTGTTTAACCTTCTGCGTGCAGTAGCTGCTTTTTCAGCAACCTTGGGCATGGCGTACACGCTTGAACAGACAACTGTATCTTCGGTGACGACATCTGTCTTCCATACAGCTCCATATTGAAGAGACTTTCGAGCTAATATTTTCTTTACAAACTTCCTGGAAGTATCCTGTGGATCTCTGTGCTTGGTGTTTGTAAGACTTAATTCGTATAAAAGTGTAAGTAGGTCTACCGTTTCGTCCATCAATTGAATGAAGATATAACAATGGTTTTATTGTATAGCTCTAGGTAGCCCTCTTTACTAGAAGAAATTTCTCCAATAGAGAGCACCCCCTCCACATTTATCGCTTTGCCCGATTCTTTCGTCACAGATTTTACAGCATCAAGCTCATCACCAAATGCATCTTCGAGGTAAAGCACTCTAGATATACAGTCAACTAGTAGCATATCTTGTGATGACTCACTGATCGATTCTCTAGCAGCTTCTGAGGCGCTTTCGATGAGCTTTTTACTGTCTCCCTGTAATATATTTAAAGCTACATTTTGGCTGATATTGCCAACGCAAATGAGTGATCCATCTTCTTCTCTGGCGATAGGATCCCTTACAATGGCTTCCTTCCCCTCTTTGAATATACCAAAGGGAAAGCCTTTTGACACACTAAAAAAATCGGTGTTGTCTATGTCAACATCAGTATGCGATTGCACCACCTCTTTGTATACATCATAGGCAGGACGCCAGTTTAGCTCCAGTATCTTGTTTCCGTCTGTCTTATTTGCCACAAATGGACCCGCAATCTTTTGCCAACCATGCTTCACTCCTAAACTCATCTCTTTTGAAGTTAGAAGTACCAGAGCGGAATCCTGATAGATTCCCGTGTTGTCAAAAATACAAGGTGTTTGCTTTAGGCTTAGTGAACCACAACCTGCTCCTATGTAGTCTATTTTATTCCAGTATTGCTCGTAAAGACGCTCTAAGAACCGTGGGATATTCACCATTAGTCCATCAAGAAAAACCAGGCATGACTTATCCTCGTCCTTCAATTCCGGCAGTTCGAAATCGAGTTGACCTTTTCCAATCCCCTGTAAAATATGTGCCCCCTCGTTACCCTCGATGTGTTTAATGATGCAACCCTGGTCATAGTGGTTTGAATCATTAATCACCATAGGAAATATGCCCCCGGCTAATTTTATTCCTTGTTCATTGGCGTAATCAATGATCACGTCTATGTCAATCTCGGAGTTTTCTGCGATCAGTAAAAGGTTGGTGACGCCTGTCTTTAGATGACTAAACAACTTGTGTGCGCTGGCGTTGGAGATGAACATTCTTGATTCAGTATTAAATGAGTTGCAAATAGACCAAGAAACATAAAAGATTGCATAAAAATGCCGATGAATGGAAGGTTTTTTGGGTTAACTGGTAATTGTGTCATCTTCTCTTTCCCTTTTTTTGATGTTGTTCTGTTTCTGTGATAGGGATTTCTCATTGATCTTCCTTAAGACCCGAAAATCGACTGACAATGCTTTGTCATCCGATTAAAATGACCATTCAACCAAATCTTCATTAAAGCGCTACAGGAAGGGCTAACCTTACATCATAATTAATTCATTTAAACAAAACAATTATGACAAACATCGACGTATTACTTTATGCACCACTAGTAGCCTTTTTCATCTTTCTTTCTGCCACTTCTTTTGTCTTGATCACGGAAGTCAACAACAAGAAAGGATGATGGCAAGACCTAATTCGTGGAAGCGGGATCATCCTTTTGGGACGATCTCGCATTTGTTAATGAGTATTAATGCTTGTGATATTAAGCAGAATAGAAAGAAATCAAAGGTCCAGAGCTTCGACAAGCTTTTTGCTATCCATGTACTCAAAATACCTCGCTTTAACAGTAAACGTAGAATCTAGAATAATCATAGTGGGCGGAAAAAATCGGCTGTCCCTTAGCGCCAAAAGTTGCGCTATCTGATGAACTGGATTCCTCGACTTCCCAATCTGATCATTTTCAAACTCAGCACCACCAAATGATACGTTGACTGCACTCTCCGCATCAAATCGGACGGCATAATATGCTGTATTTAAGGAGTTTATTACGTCTGATTTAGTGAAAACTACTTGATCCATCTTGCGACAGTACGTACACCAATCGGTATAGAAATCTATGAATACCTTCCTGGGCTCTCTTTCAAGTGAATCTTCTAATTGCTCGAAAGTGAGCCATTGTACACGCTTCCCTTGCCCAAATGTGAGAATAGATAAGAGTAAGGCTGTGATCGTCAGAAATACCTGGCGTAGTGCTCTTTGATTAGATAAACTCAACGTAGGTTTCCGATTTTAATGGAGATGAATACAGACCTGGGAGCGGCAGGACCATAAACGAAATCCGAATCTCTTTCCGGTCCTGAATCAAACTCAGGTTGATAGCTATCAAACAGGTTTCTAAGGCCACCGCTTAACTCCAAGTGAAAATCATCTGAAACCTCAAATTGATGGCTTGCTTTTAAGTTAACATCAAAGAAGGGATCTGAATCTAATAGATCAGGAGACCCATCAGCACCTACTATTCGAGGCACGATCATAGATCCGGTATACGTCCCAGTCAGATCTATTGTGAATGCATCACTCACCTGATAGAAAGTGGTGAAGTAGCCATACAGATCAGGATTTCTTACAAACTCATCAACAACAATCGCTCCTTCTCCAGTGTCTTCCGGAGCAAATATTTCCTGACTTTCAACAAAACGGGTTCGTTGGACTGTTCCACCAAGCTGAAATGAAAAATCTGCATTGGGTGAATATCCTGCCTCGAAGTTCAAACCTGAAACGGTTGCACCTTCCCCATTTACAACCTCTTCGAGAATAACGTCTCCAATATCCCCACGGCTAATTTGAGTGAAAGGGTCATTTAATCTTGTGTGGAATCCTTCCACAAGCACACTGTACTGGTTGAGTCCGAAATTTTTGGTGTAATTAAATGATCCTGTAAAAGCATCTGACGTTTCCTTATCCAAGTCTTCAGACAGAAGTATAAAGACCTGATCGCCACCGGCAGATGAGATATGCAAATCCTCATTAAATGCCTGCGGAGCACGGAAGCCCCTGGCATATCCACCCCTGAATTGCAGATTATCATTGATTTGATAAAGCAAAGTGGCGCGAGGACTAAAGACGCCCAGATTCACCTCCGACCTTCTGTCCTGTCCTGCTACAGCATAGAACCCATCTACCTGGGATATGTCATATCGGCCACCAATCAGGGTTGTAAAGCGCGAAGTAACCTTCCATTCATATTGAGCAAAGAAACCTGTTGTATTGACCTGCTGATCAACAAAGCGGCCGTATCCAGCAATTTCATCTTGCGTATCATACGCCTGATTTTC